>CAIJFC010000051.1 GCA_903819815.1 uncultured Bacteroidota bacterium | reverse complement strand
TTGAATGACCTAAAACAACTATTAGCTTTGCTCCTGCTACTTTACATGCAAATTCCATACTTCCTAAAATATCTTCATTTATGATGTTTCCAGCAATTCTAACGCTAAAAACATCTCCTAATCCTTGATCAAAAATCAATTCAGCAGAAGTTCTAGAATCAATACAACTCAAAATTACCGCAAATGGATGTTGCCCATCGGAAGTGTCATTCACTTGTTCTAATAAATTTCTATTTGCTTTGAGGTTATTCATAAATCTTTTATTTCCCTCTTTTAAAATTTCTATTGCCATTGATGGTGTTATGGCCGCTTGCATTTCTTTATTTAATGTTTTCATATTTTTAATTATTAAATGGTAAATTGTTAAAAATCACAATTTGGAATTGATTGCGATTTGATTGTTCTAAAATTTGTGACATAAAGCCGGCTTCCACTTTGAAATTTTTATTAATTACAAATCCTAAAGCGGCATAAATTCTATTTCTATCAAACAACGGCTTTTCTGTATTCACAAAAATTTCATTGTAGGTAGAAAAGTAAATGGCATTTTTATCGAGCGTTTTTTTATTTAATGGAATCGTTGCATTCAAAAAATACCGAAGTCTAACTTGGAAATCATCTGGTAGAAAACGCTCTTCCACTCTGTATCTATGAAGAAAATAAAATCTACCGAAATTCTGTTTGGTGATAAACTGTTGAAAAATTCGATGTTCATTTGATTCTTGCTTTTGATCAGAATTTGGAATGTACTTGTGTGTATTAACAAATGCGTACCCTAACAAAACATTATTATTGTTCTCGGTAAGGTTATAACCAAGGCCTGTTCGAAGCAACAACTGATTTGTATCGCCTATAAAATCGTAATTTCGGTATTGAATTTCGTTGTGCCAATTCCAATTTTGATTTATCTTTTGATTACCAAAATAAATAAACCAATTTCCAATTTCTGACTTCTGCGAATACAATGAATTATTGATACCTAGCAATAAAAAAACAAATAGGAAATGTCTCATTTCTATTCTTATTGTTTTTTAGGTTCTACAAAAACATGTTTGTCTTCCTCTCCAGTTTCTACTAATCCGTATGCTTTTTTAAATCCAACTAATTTTACTTTAATTTCAAGGTCTTTAGAAGTAATTTTCTTAAATTCCTTAATTAGATCCAGAACATCATGAGCTATATATACCGTATCTGTAGCATTGATAACTACTTTCGATTTTTTTGGAATAGAAGTTAACGTATTTTTAATAGCAGCCTTATTTAAAAAAGAGACTTCTTGGGCCAATTCAATATGGATAATATCACCATCATGAAATTCTTCTTTTCTAAATTTATAAGCTCTTTGCATATTTCCTTTAAGTACAAATACAATACTAATTATCATTCCAAGGGCTACGCCTTTTAATAAATCAGTAAAAACAACTGCTACAAATGTTACAATAAATGGTATAAACTGGTATTTACCTTTAGCCCAAAAATGTAAAATAGTTTTAGGATTTGCTAATTTATAACCAACTAATAGTAAAACAGCAGCTAAAGTTGCTAATGGAATTTTGTTTAAAATAGTTGGAATGGATACTACACAAATTGTTAAAAGCAAACCGTGAATAATAGCTGATAATTTTGATTTTGCACCTGCTGAATTATTGGCAGAGGTTCTCACCACTACTGAAGTCATTGGTAAACCACCAAGCAATGAACTCAAAATATTTCCGATTCCTTGTGCTTTTAGTTCAACATTGGTATCAGTGAATCTCTTTTGGGCGTCCATTCTGTCAGCTGCTTCGATACATAATAAAGTTTCAATGGAAGCAACAACCGCTATTGTAATACCAATTATCCAAACCTTCGTATTTGCGAAAGCTGAAAAATTAGGTAATATAAAAATACTTTTAAATTCCTCGATGGAATTTGGAACAGGCAAACTAACCAAATTATCATTTTTTATTGAAAAACTACTTCCAGAAATAATGAAAAGCTCGTTCAATAGAATACTTACAATTACGGCTACCAATGCTGGGGGAATCAACTTAATTTTCTTTAGAAATTCAACTTTGGTCCAAGCAATTAATATAAAAAGTGATACTACAGTAATAATAATTGAACCCAATTGAATATGGCCTATGAAATTAAAAAGTTCCGAAAAGGTGTTTTCAGAATCAGGCTGTAAAAAAGCCAAATCGCCTTCGAAATCCTTGTCGTATCCAAAAGCATGGGGAATTTGTTTCAAAAATATAATTACACCAATACCGGCAAGCATCCCTTCAATCACATTGGTAGGGAAATAATTCGAAATACTTCCAGCTTTAATAAATCCTAAAATCAATTGGAGAATTCCAGCAATAAAAACGGCTGTCAAAAAGATATCAAAAGCACCTAAATCGGTGATTGCAGTAAGAACAATAGCCGTTAAACCCGCAGCTGGACCAGAAACACTTAGATGTGAAGTACTCAAATAGCCTACAACTATTCCTCCAACTATTCCTGAAATAATACCTGAAAATAAAGGTGCGCCAGATGCCATTGCTATTCCTAAACACAAGGGTAACGCCACCAAAAAAACCACTAAACCTGAAGAAAAATCAGATTTAAGGTTAGCAAAAAAATTATTGTTTTTTGTCATAATACCTATATAAAATTTAATACGAAGAGAATAACGCTAAATAAATGCGTTAATAAAAAGAGGTATTAAATAGTATCAGGTGGGGGAATAACTATTATCTTAGAAATATCATCGTGTTTACTTAAATTATTTGAAAGTATTTTGCACGATCTTTTTTGAGGATTAAAAACTATAAAGGTATAGGATCCAAAAATAAATTCCGTCTTAAGTTCCTTTTGGAATTCTTCTGTTTCAGAATTGTCATAAAAAAATGAAATGTCACTATTCTTCTCCATCAAACTTACAATTGTAGGCGCTGAGAGGAAAGTTAGAAAAAAAACGATTAGTAATTTTACTACAAATTTCATGCGGCAAAAATATATTTAATAATCTTAAAAAATACTAATTACATTAAAAATTAAAAATTATTTAACAATAGTTCATGAAAAAATATTTGAATTAGAGCTACAGTTATACTATAAATTAAATTGATTGTTTTTATATTTGCATCACAAATTACTATTATGACAATCACCCAACTTCAATACGTTTTAGCTGTTGCTGAACATAAAAACTTTACTCTTGCTGCCGAAAAATGTTTCGTAACGCAACCTACATTGAGTATGCAAATTCAAAAAGTAGAAGAAGAATTGAATATTCAGATTTTTGATCGTACAAAAAAACCAATCCAATTGACCGATATTGGTCAAAAAATAGTAAACCAAGCCAAAAATATTGTCAACGAAGCCGATCGAATGAAAGATATCGTTGAACAACAAAAAGGTTTTATTGGAGGGGAGTTCAAATTAGGAATAATTCCAACGGTAATGCCTACATTGTTGCCAATGTTCCTCAATACATTTGTAAAAAAATATCCTAAAGTAAAACTCATAATTGAGGAATTGAACACTGATGATATCATTCTAAGATTGAAAAATGGAAATTTAGATGCCGCAATTGCTGCTACTCCATTAAATGAAGAAAAATTAAAAGAAATAGTAATTTATTACGAGCCTTTTGTTGCTTACATTCCCGAAAAACATAGAATAGCTGATAAAAAAGAAATTGAAGTTTCGGATTTAAATTTAGATGAAATTTTACTGTTACAAGATGGTCATTGCTTTAGAGATGGAATTCTTAATTTATGTAAAAATCAAGACGTTGCTCCAGCAAATAATTTTCAAATTCAAAGTGGAAGTTTCGAAACATTAATAAAATTAGCAGACGAAGGGTTAGGATTAACGCTCCTTCCCTATTTACATACTTTGGATTTAAAAGAACAGGACAAACTAAAATTGAAACATTTTAAAGATCCAAAACCAGCAAGAGAAATCAGTTTAATTTTTCCAAGAACGGAGTTGAAAATTCAAATTATTGATGCCTTAAGACAATCAATATCTGGAGTTATTCGAGGTGCTATTGCCTTTCAAAATGTAGAAATTATCAGTCCTCTACCTAAGAAATAATAAAAAAAGGAGCTGTTTCAGCTCCTTTTTTTATTTAATATAAGTTAAACATTGTCTTAATTCTGGTTTTTGTTTGGTGTAATTTAAAAGCCAATCCGTTAGCTGTTCTATTTCATAAGGCAATAACATTTTTAATGCTTTTTCTAATTCTTTACAAAAAAGCTTAGGGTCAAAACTAACACTTTCCAATACATTCTTTGTGTAGACAAACATGGATACTTTCATAAAAAATAATTTATTAGTTTATTGATATATCAAATTTAATAATTTATAAAAATGCTATTGCAAAAAAAAAGTTAAATAAATTATAATTATAATTTCGTAGCTCTAAACATTTCTCTTTTTCCAGGTGGTCCTGGTAGTTTTTCAACTTTAAAACCTACTTCAATCAAACTTCTTTTTACTACGCCACGTGCAGCATAAGTTACCAAAGTTCCTTTTGATTTAAGTGATTTATACATTTTTCTGAATATTTCGGTACTCCATAAATCAGGCTGAACACGATAACCAAAAGCATCAAAATAAATTAAATCAAATTTATCTTCATCGTCTATTTGCTCGAAAAATTGTTTTCTTTTTGTTAATGAGAAAAGCGGTGATATTTGATTAATAATTTCCCAATCACATTCGTGCATACGTTTAAAAACTTCACTTTCAGCAGCTGCGTTTAACTCAGATACAAAATTCATTTGCAAAATTTCATTTGCAGAAATTGGATAAGCTTCCACTCCGTAATAATCAATTTTTTGATTTGATTTTTTTGATTCTATATAGGTAATAAAGGCATTTAGGCCTGTTCCAAAACCAATTTCTAAAATGGATATGGGTTGGTTATTAAAAGTTAATAAACCGTTTTGAATAAAAACATGATACGCCTCCTGAATAGCGCCATGTTTAGAATGATACGATTCATTCCAATCAGGCAAATGTATGGTAGTAGAGCCGTCTAATGTTTGAAAAATTTCTCTTTTCAAATTATTTGATGTATAATTTTTTTATTTTAGGAATTGGCCCACCACATTTTACCTGATGGCAACTCACACAAGCATTTATTCCTTCATTAAAATGTTGCTTTGCATTTTTCGGGTCTTTATAAATCATCTCCTGAGACTTGATAAAAAGTGTCGCTTGTTCCTTGAAAAATTGGTCATTATCCGATTCATCGGTCATAACCGCTTTATGAATATTTCGAAAATGACCAGGAAATTGTCCTATTGTATCTCCTTTTTTTATTCTCTCTTTTAGTTTTTCATTTTGAATATACATGCTTTCCATCAATGCTGCCATTTCTGACATTTGATACATTTCAAACTCTTTAGCTGATTTTTGATCGGAAGTACATTCTTTCTTGTCTGCATTTTTATTGCAAGACACTAAAATTAAAAAAGCGATTAAAAAGAGTGTTTTTTTCATTTTACTTTTTTATTAAAACTCCGTCAGCCATAAATGAATAGTTTGTTTTAGGGGCTACTATACTGTCAATTGCAGCTTGTGATTTACCTTCATCTTTTGCGTAGTGTTTTAATTCCTCAACAGTTTCTACACTTACAAAAGCCTTTCCATTAACAATAACTTCTTCATTCTGTGCGTTTTTAGGTACAAAAAAAGCATAATCTTTAAACTTCACAAACGCTTCTTTACCTGAAGGCAATTCTAGAGTCATCCAACAACCTTTTTTTTGACAAACTTTTTTAATATTAGATTTGAATTTGATATTCAAAGTGTCTCCAGGTTTTAATTTATTATATTGAGCTAACATTTCTTCATTTGAAATTGCTTTGTCCACAGAAATACTGTCTCCAAAAATTGTGTAATCATTAGAAGAATTAGTAGTAATTGATTCTTTTTTACAACTTGCTAGTGCAAAAAAACAGAATAGTAAATAGATAATTTTTTTCATAATGTTTCGTTTTTCGTTTTTAATAACTTAAGCAAAAATATAAGAAATTTTGATATGATTTAGTAGAATTGTCATAAAAACAGTAAAACTTAATACTGATTTTATGATATTTTTATTTTTTATAATAAAAATAGAGTTTATTGACATAAAAGAATGTAATTTTTATTAATTTAGCCGAAATTTATATAATTCATTAATTTGAAAAATATAAATTTAAAATCCTCTTTATAATGGGTTTAGCAAATTAATTATAATAATGTTTCATTAACATGAATTCAAGTATCGAAAACAAAATTCAAATTTCTAAAATTTCAACCTCAAAAATTGAATCGATTGATTTTGAACACCTTCCATTTGGTGAAGTATTTACAGATTATATGCTAACCTGTGACTTTATAAATGATAAATGGGGAACTCCAACTATTGTTCCTTATGCTCCATTTTTAATGGATCCATCCTCGAAGGTTTTTCATTACGGACAAGCTATTTTTGAAGGGATGAAAGCCTATAAAGACGAAAATGATGAAGTTTGGTTATTTCGTCCAGAGGAAAATTTTATTCGATTTAATAAATCAGCTGTTAGAATGGCAATGCCAGAAGTTCCTAAATCTATTTTTATGGGTGGTTTAACGCAATTAGTAGATTTAGAAAGAGCCTGGGTGAAAAATGGAATTGGAAGTACCTTATATATCAGACCTTTTATGATTGCAACTGGAACGGGCGTAATTGCATCACCTTCAAATGATTATCGATTTATGATATTACTTTCTCCGGCAAAGTCTTATTATTCAGGAGAAGTGAAAGTTATTATTGCTGAACATTTTAGTCGCGCGGCAAACGGAGGAATTGGAGCTGCAAAAGCTGCTGGTAACTATTCCGCACAATTTTATCCTACTAAATTAGCTAATGAAAAGGGATTTCAACAAGTAATTTGGACCGATGATGCAACACATACTAAGTTGGAAGAATCAGGAACAATGAACGTGTTTTTTAGAATAAACGACACTTTATATACTGCACCTACAAGTGAAAGAATTTTGGATGGTGTAACAAGAAAAAGCTTAATTGCAATTGCGGAAAGAGATGGAATTGAATTGTCAGTTAGATCTGTATTCGTGGCTGAGCTTATTGAGGCTGCAAAAAATGGTTCATTAAAAGAAATTTTTGGAGCTGGAACTGCAGCTGTAGTTACTGTAATTAAAGGATTTTCTTACCAAGATGAATATTATGAATTAACTCCGGTGGATCATTCATTTGCATTGGACTTAAAAAATAAAATAACTGCAATTCAACACAAACTTGCCGAAGATACTTTTGGATGGACATTAAAAGTTTAATCCTAAAAAACCCTTAAAAATAAGGGTTTTTTTTATGTCTTATAATTAAATGATTTTTGTGAAATCAGGTTTGAAATAATTAGGACCTTTCATTACTTTTCCATCTTCACGATATATCGGTTTTCCATTACTATCCAATTTACTCATGTTACTTCGTTGAATTTCTTCAAAAACGGCTTCAATTTTATCCTGCAAACCATGCTCAATAATCGTTCCGCACAATATATATAGCATATCTCCAAGTGCATCGGCAATTTCAATCAGGTCGTTATTCTGAACAGCTTCTAGATATTCTTCATTTTCTTCTTTCATTAAATTATATCGTAGAACATTTTTGGCCTCACCCAAATTTGCTTTTGGACTTTCACTATAACCTATTTCAAAGGCAGTATGAAATTGTTTAACGGCATTAAGTTGTTTAATCATAGTTTTGTTGTTTAATTGATATTGGAAATAGTTACTTTTGATTACAAATTTAGTATTTTTGTATAAAATAATTATATGTTTAGTAAAGGTCAATTAATTTTTGCAGCATTATTCTTTGTTTCATTTGTAATAGCAATTTCTTATTCTTACAGAAAAGATATACTTGTTCATCAAAAAACATACAAAGGGAGCTATAAAATATTGATTGGTTTTATAGTTTTCATTTTACTATTATTCATTATTAAAATTTTCTTTAAGCATTAAAGTAACTAAAAGCCATAAAATTAAATTCAAAACTTATGAAAATATTAAAATATTTATTTTTACTTCTACTTTTACTTTCAATTGGAGGTATTGTCTTTATTTCTACTCAAAAAAGTAATTTTTTCGCAGTTAAATCTATTATTATTAAAACCCAAAAACCAGCTGTTTATAATTATATAAATGAAAATACAAATTATAAAGATTGGTTTGTTTTTAACAAAAATAATTCTTTAATTGATTTTAAATATTCTATTAATTCTATCGGTGTTGGAAGTTATTATTCTTGGTCTGGAAGCGATGGGGAAGGAAAAACAACAATATATTTCACTAAAGAAAATGATAGTATTGTTCAGAAAACAAATTTAGATGGCGCGTTATCAGAAACCATTTGGGAATTAAAAGATACCGTTGGTGGTACAAAAGTTACGTGTATTATAAAAGGTGAAATGTCTTTTTCAAATAAACTTCAAACATTTTTAAATGGTGGTGCTACGAAAGTTGTTGAAAGGAATTTAGAACAAAGTTTGAAAAATTTAGATCGTAGTTTGGATTACCAGCTCAATACCTATTCCGTACTATCTAATGGTGTGGTTTATAAAAAAGGATGCTATTATTTAAAGCAAACAATAAATACTAAATTATCCAAATTAAATTATAATATAAAAATATTGATTCCAAGATTGATTAAATTTTCAACTCAAAATAAAATTGTAATTTCAGGTAAACCATTTGTTATCTATAATTCAATAGATGAGAGTAATAAAGTTTCGAATATTTCTGTTTGCTTACCAATAAAAAGTAGAATTTTTACAAGTTCAGTTAGTGATATTATTTGTAATGAACTTGAAAGCTATAAATCATTCAAAACAACATTAAATGGAGATTATTCACATAGAAAATTGGCATGGAAAAAAGCTAAAGATTTCATGAATAATAACAAAGAAACAATAGACCAATCAATGCCTATAATTGAAATCTATAATAAAAGTTCGTTAGATGGTTTAAGCCCTTCCAAATGGCAAACTTCGATTTACCTGGCAGTTCAATCAAAAAGCAATTCAAATGCAGAAGCTACTACAACAAATAATGACAACTTAGAAACAACAGAATTAGTAGAAAAATAATTTATTTTGATTATTCGTTTAAACCTTAGTTACTTTTATTAATCTTACAATAAAATTATTTATTTGGAAGAAAAAGTATTCATATTACAACTATTAAATCCAAAAACACAAAACAACGCGTTTCAAAAACTCTTGACCGATTATAAGCGCCCGCTTTACAATCATATCAGGAATATAGTTTTAGATCATGATGACACTAACGATGTGTTACAAAATACATTTATAAAGGTTTTTCAGAATTTAAATAATTTTAAAGGCGAAAGCAAATTGTATTCTTGGATGTACCGAATTGCCACAAATGAATCAATAACATTTATCAATAAAAAAGCAAAATTAAGTAGTAAAACAAGTCAAGAATTAAAATCGAAAATTGTCGAAAATCTTGAAGCCGACATTCATTTTGACGGAAATGCAATTCAAATAAAATTACAAAAAGCAATACTTACACTGCCAGAAAAACAACAATTAGTTTTTAAAATGAGGTATTTTGAGGAGATAAAATATCAAGAAATGTCAACTATTCTAGGTACTTCAGTTGGTGCATTAAAAGCCTCCTATCACCTCGCAGTTAAAAAAATTGAAATTTTTATGACTAAAGATTAAACCATAATATAATATTAATGTCTAACAATCATGAATGAGTTTAAAATAAATAAAGAAAATAAAATCACATCAGGATTTACGACCCCTGAAGGGTATTTTGATGACTTTTCTATAGATACAAACAATAGAATAATCCTACCAAAATCTAGGATAAAAGGTATTTCAATTAATATAAAAAGATGGGTAACTTATGTTGCGGCAGTATTAATAATTGCATTCTCAATAACTTTTTTTACAAAAATGGAAGTTAACAATTCTGATGATAATGTACTAATGGAAAATTACATTACAAATAATTCAGAAATAAGCCAATATGATTTAATTACTTTATTGGATAAAAAAGATATTGAAAATTTAAGTGTTGAATTAAATTTAAACGACACAAAAATGGATGAAGAATTTGCCAATACTAATGAAATAGAATATTATTTAACTGAATAAATAGATAAACAATGAAAATTAAAAACAACTTACTAGCACTATTATTTTTTGCTTCTTTTAGTTTATTAGCTCAAGGAAAAAAAATGTTAGAGAAAAAAGAAGAAATTTATGCGTTAAAAGTAGCATTTATTACCAATAAACTTCCTTTAACAAGTAGTGAGGCTGAAAAGTTTTGGCCAATATACAATGCTTTCGAAGACAAACAATTCGAGTTGAAACATGAAAAATCCCTGGTTTTTTTAAAAAAAATGGATAATGAAACATTAAACAAAATGTCTGAGAAAGAAGCGGCAGCTTTATTATATAAAATGGAATCTGCGGAAGAAGAAATTTTTCAAATGCGTAAAAAATTAATAATCAGTTTAAAACCTATTTTAAGTCAAGTTAAATTAATTAAACTGAGAAAAGCAGAAGAAGAATTTAATAAAAAACTATTGTTACAATACATGAAAAAAGGGCCCAGAAAAAACTAGGCCTTTTTTAATTATTCAAAATCAAAAAGATACGGTTCAACTAGCATTTTTTCAGCAATTAAGTCAATTCTTTCTGAAAGATGGTCAGAAAAAATCAAGCGCTGCGTTTTGATAATGCTATTTGAAATTCTAACAATTTTTGTGTCGTGACGCAATTTTAAAATGGAGTCAGCATCATCAATAATAAACATTTTCAAACGATTAACATTATAACCGGCTGTTGAAAACATACTGCTCAATCGGTTTGGGGTACCAATTAATACATCAATTCCAGTAGAAATATAATTTTTATCGTATTCCAGATCGCCTTTATCGTGAACTCCGTAAACTCTTAAATTGGTTTTACTTCCAAAATTTTCAAATAGGTCTTCCATTTCAAGAACCTTCTCTTTATCTTCAACAATAATCAAAGCACGTGGAGATTCCTCGCCTTCACAATCCAATTGCTGAATCACATTTAACACAATTGTAGCCGATTTACCCGATCCTTTTGGAGAAATTATTATACAATCCGAACCACTTTTGATGGTAGAAAAAGTTTCACTTTGCAATTGATTTGCTTCATTCAAACCAAGTTCAATTAAGGCTTCTTGTAATTTTTCGTTTATTTTTTTTAGTTTCATTTTTATTTTTTTACACTAAGTTTCACAAAATATAAAGAAGAGGCACTAATTTTAAATAATATATCTGTGCATTAGCTTAGTGAATCTTAGTGAAATAGTTTATTTACTTGCAAATAAATGAATATCCGTTTCAGAAATTTCGTTTCCGCTAAGTATTATTAATCTCTCTACAATATTTCTTAATTCTCTAATATTTCCTGTCCAATCGTAATCTTGTAATAGCTTAATTGCTGTGTTAGAAAATGTTTTGGGAGGAATTCCCTGTTCCGCTGCAATTTTTTCAGTGAAATGTTCAATAAGTAATGGAATATCATCTCTTCTATCATTCAATCCAGGTACTTTTATCAAGATTACAGCCAAACGATGGTACAAATCTTCTCTAAATCGACCTTCTTCTATTTCCTTTTTAAGATCTTTATTGGTGGCTGCAATTACACGAACATCCACTTTAATATCTTTATCAGCTCCAACTCTTGTAACCACATTTTCTTGTAAAGCTCTTAAAACTTTCGCTTGCGCCGATAAACTCATATCACCAATTTCATCTAAAAATAGAGTTCCTTTATCGGCTGCTTCAAATTTTCCAGCGCGATCTTTTATGGCAGAGGTAAAAGCGCCTTTTACGTGACCAAAGAGTTCACTTTCTATTAATTCAGATGGAATTGCAGCGCAATTAACTTCAATTAAAGGGAAATTTGCCCGTTCACTTTTTTCATGCAATTGATGTGCAACCAATTCTTTTCCTGTTCCATTTGGACCTGTAATTAAAACACGAGCTTCGGTTTTAGCCACTTTATCGACCATTAATTTTATATGATTGATTGCCTGACTTTCGCCAATCATTTCATAGTTTTTACTTACAATTTTCTTAAGAATTTTGTTTTCAACTACGAGTTGTTTTTTATCCAAAGCATTACGAACCGTATTCAATAATCGATTAAGATCCGGGGGTTTTGATATGTAATCAAAAGCACCCAAACGCATTGTTTGAATAGCAGTTTCCATATCGCCGTGACCCGAAATCATAACAATTGGAATTTCTGGTTTAATTTTTTTGACTTCTTGAAGTACTTCTACTCCATCCATTTTTGGCATTTTAATATCACACAAAACCAAATCATAGTCGTTTTGAGTTATTTTTTCAAATCCAATTACTCCATCCTCAGCTTCTTCTACCTGATACGAATCGTTTTCCTCAGAAAGAATTTTTGTTAAAACCCTTCTAATTGATGCTTCGTCTTCTATAATTAATATTCTTGACATATAACTTTGTGTTTAATTGATAAATCAGTTAATCGGTTAACCTAATTACCGAATAAACAATCAACAAAATCTATTAGTATTTTAACCATTTATACAATTCTTTCCATGTTGGTTTTTTTCCATACATTAAAATTCCAACACGGTATATTTTTGATGCAAACCAAACCACAAAAATGAAGGTTCCGAAAAGTATAGTAACTGAAATTGCAATTTGCCACCAAGGTACACCAAACGGAATTCTCATTAACATTACAATGGGCGAAGTTAAAGGAATCATTGAGAAAACAGTGGCAACTGTTCCATGAGGGTCGTTCATAACGGTAAAAAAACCTATGTAAACCCCTAAAATTAATGGCAAAATTATTGGTAATAAAAATTGTTGAGAATCAGTTTCATTATCAACAGCAGCACCAATTGCTGCGTAGAATGAACTGTATAAAAAGTATCCTCCAATAAAGTAAATTACAAAACAAATTAGCAAAGTCGCTATAGGTAAATTCAATAACTCATTTAAATACATTTGTGCTACCCCAGCAAATTCTTGTTGAGCAGAATGTAACATTTCGGGTGGAATTTTGGCCGTTGGACTTGCATTAATTCCTAAAAATAGCGAAGCCGAAAACATCAAAATGAGTCCGATTATTGCCCAAATAAAGAACTGCAATATCCCAGCTAATGACGTTCCAATGATTTTACCCATCATTAATTGAAATGGTTTTACAGAAGAAATGATAATCTCAATAATTCGATTTGTTTTTTCTTCAATTACACTTCGCATAACCATATTGCCATAGATAACAATAAACATCATGATAAGGTATCCAAAAGCACCGCCAATGGCAATTTTAATTTCATTAATTCCCTTCAAACTATCTTCGCCAGTAGCTTTCTTAAGTTCCAAATTGACGTCGGCTTGAGCGTTATTAATTGCCAATGTATCTAGTTTAGCTATTTTAAAATTCTCATTGGTGATTTTGTTTGAAATAACTTCTTGAACATGATCTACAAAATTAATACTTGGACTTTCATTAGAAATGTATTGAATTTTATTTTCCAATGACTTAAAATTACTTGTTTTTGGTATGTAAATAAGTCCTTCATAGCTTTCGCTTTTAATACTATCTTTAATACTATTTACATTACTATTGGATAGATTTATGTATTTATATTCATCCGAATTTTTAAATTCAGAAACAAAAAGTCCCGTTTCATCATGGACCGCTATTTGTTTGAGATCCGCTTTTAAAGAACTTAAATAGCTCACAAAAACACCAATTCCAACAAACAATAACGGACTCAAAAAAGTCATTACGATGAATGATTTATTCCGAACTTTTGAGATAAATTCTCTCCTTATAATTAATGCTAATATGCTCATATTAAATTTCTGATTTTAGATTTCTGATTTTAGATTGACTCTTAAATCTGATTTATTGACTTACCGTTTGAATAAAAATATCGTTCACACTTGGAATTTTCTCAACAAAATGAGTTACTTGACCCCTACTCGTTAATAAATTTAACAACTCATTTGGTAACGAATTTCCTAGATTTATTTCTAATTTCAATTCGTTATTTAGCGATTTAAAATTGGTAGGTTGAATAGTATAATTTTGAGTAATCGCCAACATTAGACCTTCAACATTATCCGTTAAAATTCCAACTTCAAAACTATTAGTTCTAAATTGTTTTTTCACATCATCTAAGCGGCCTTCTATAAGTTTGTTGGACTGGTGAATTAAAGCAATATGATCGCAAAGTTCTTCTACACTTTCCATTCTGTGAGTAGAAAAAATTATGGTAGACCCTTGTTCTTGTAAAGCTAAAATTTCATCTTTAATAATATTAGCATTTACAGGGTCAAAACCTGAAAATGGTTCGTCAAAAATTAATAATTTCGGTTTGTGTAAAACACATACTACAAATTGAATTTTCTGAGCCATTCCTTTAGAAAGTTCCTGGATTTTTTTGTTCCACCAACCTTGAATTCCCAATCTATCGAACCAATAATCCAATTGAATTTTAGCTTCAGCCTTAGACAAACCTTTCATTTGAGCCAGATAAAGGCATTGTTCCCCCACTTTCATCGATTTATACAAACCTCTTTCTTCAGGAAGATATCCAATGTGTTGAATGTGTTTTGGGTTAAGCTTTTCGCCATCAAGAATTATTTCGCCACTGTCTGGCATAGTAATTTGGTTTATAATGCGAATTAAGGAGGTTTTACCAGCACCGTTTGGACCCAAAAGCCCGTAAATACTTCCTTTAGGAACAGTTAAGGAAACTTCATTTAAGGCGGTATAATCACCGTATTTTTTTACAACTTTATTGACTTCAAGTATTGTACTCATTCTTATGTATATTTATGTAAAAGTATTGAATTTGAAATAAAAATGAATTAAAATTTACAAAAAACCCACCCTTATTTGCACAAGGATGGGAAAAATGCTGTAATAAATTACAACAAAAAAATTAGGAGAACATGTCTTTTACTTTTTCGAAGAATGATTTATCCCCTTTTTCAGGATTTGGAATAAAGTTATCGTCGTTTAAAGCTTTTTCAAAAAACTGTTTTTGCTCTTTATTTAAAGTTCTTGGAGTCCAAACATTAATATGTATAAGTAAATCTCCATTACCATATCCATTAATATTTGGAATTCCTTTTCCTTTTAATCGTAATATTTTACCGGATTGAATACCTTCTTCCAATTTAATTCTAACTTTACCTTTTACAGCTTCAATATCTTTAGAAACACCGAGAACAGCTTCAGCAAAGCTAATATATAAGTCTAAATGTAGATTTTCACCTTCACGCTTTAAATACTCATGTTCAATTTCTTCAATAACAACAATTAAATCACCGGGAACACTGTTTCCAGGAGCATCGTTACCCTTATTAGAAACTTTAAGTTGCATTCCATCCACCACACCGGCAGGAATTTTAATTGAAACTGTTTCGTCATCAACAATCATTCCTTGTGAGTCAGCATTAGAAGGTTTATTATCTAATAATTGACCTGAACCACCACAAGTTGAACAAGTAGTTGCTGATTGCATTCTACCCAAAATAGTATTGGTAACACGCATTACTTGCCCTTGACCATTACAAGACGAACAAGTTTTATAACTTACACCAGGGGCTTGAACTTTACGTTTGACTTTGACTTTTTTCTCAACACCAAAAGCAATTTCTTCTAAAGTAAGTTTAACTTTTATACGTAGGTTACTTCCTTTTACTCTTCTTGGGCCACCGCCACCACCAAATCCAGATCTACCACCAAAAGCACCACCAAATATATCACCGAATTGGCTAAAGATATCGTCCATATTCATATGGCCACCACCAAAACCACCACCACCTTGACCGCCATTTTCAAAGGCTTGATGTCCGTATTGATCGTATTTTGCTTTCTTTTGAGAGTCGCTTAAAATTTCGTAGGCTTCTGCTGCTTTCTTAAAATTATCTTCAGCAACAGCATCTCCTGGATTTTTATCAGGATGGAATTCTATTGCTTTTTTTCGATAGGCTTTTTTTATTTCAGCGGCATCTGCATTTCTTGAAATACCTAAAATTTCGTAAAAATCTTTTTTCATTTTATGATGTCTTAATCAAATTTAAGCCTTTTAGGCAACTAGTAAGTTTCTTAGAATTTAATTTCCAATTACTACTTTAGGAAAACGAATAATTTTATCTCCTAATTTATATCCTTTTTCAAGAACGTCAACAATTTTACCTTTCAAATTTGGAGAAGGAGCTGGAATTTGAGTGATTGCTTCAGCAAAATCAGCATCAAATAAATCTCCTGCTTTCAAAGGCACTTCTTCTAAACCTTTAGAGAATAAAGTGCTTTTCAATTTATCATGAATCAATTCCACCCCTTTTAATAAAACTTCATCTTCTGATTTTTTTATTTCAATAATGGCTCTGTCAAAATCGTCTAAAACAGGTAGAATAGCTTGTAAAACCTCTTGATTTGCGGTTTTATATAAATCAATTCTCTCTTTTGAAGTTCTTCTTTTATAGTTTTCAAATTCAGCAAAAAGTCTTAAATGCTTGTCTTTTTCATTTGCTAAATCTTGAGTTAATTGCTCTTCAACACTTAGTTCCTCAAGGTTTACTTGCTCTTCATTTTCATTATTTTCCAATGTTGTTGCGTTAAGGTCTTGATCCATTTCCGTATTTTCAGTGGTCATCTTATCTTTATTTTTAAAAATATTTTTAAACATTATCTTTTGTTCTGCTCATTGGATAACAAAATTACTGCCAATTCCTTAAAAATGTCAAATTGTCACTATTTATTTTTTGATTGTATTTAAATAATTCAGGATTGTTAAAATAGAAAAATAAAATTTAACTAAAATAGGGTAAAACTTTAATAAAATATTAGGATTAAATGAATGTCATTAAAGTAAATTTGTTGTTGTAGAAGGTTTAAATTTATTGTTTATTAAGGTAAATAATAAATCTAATATTGTTAATTCACATTTAAATATTGAAAAAAGCTCCATTAAAAACGGAGCTTTTTTTATGTTAAAATATTTTTTAACGCTTCATCGATAGTTTTGTATTTAAAGACAAAACCTTTGTCTATAATTTTTTTTGCACTTAAGTTTCTATTTTCAAATAGTAATTCGTGCATTTCTCCGAGGATCAATTTCATAATAAACTTTG
>CAIJFC010000050.1 GCA_903819815.1 uncultured Bacteroidota bacterium | reverse complement strand
TATGACAATGATTATGATTATGACTATCCAGACCCTTGTAATTGCACTTCTAATACTGATTTTGAAATATACTCTTTGAATGAATTTGAAATGAAACTTTTAAAAATAAAAAACGAAATTTGAATATTATAATATTAAAAATGAAAACAACAAGGTTTGGGAATTTAATTGATTAATGATTTTAGGTATCTTCTTAGTGCAAAAATTCGATATAAAAAGAAAAATACAAAAACGGCTAAAACCACTACTAAAGATGATAATGAACTTGACATTGGCATAAACAAGGTTTTGTATAAAATAACATACATTATAATATGAAATAGCGCGATAATGATAATTATATTATTATTTGGAAGTTTTCTATCATAAAGAAACTTAGCTAAAATTATATCGAATAGCATTTTTTTGAAATTTAATTGTGAATTAAAAATTTGGTATTATGTATATATTGAAATTGTATTAAATTATTTTTGTTCGCCAGTCATGCAATAATTTAATGCACAAAGTGCCCAAATTCCTCCATAACATTCAGGCGCTTGATATAAACATAGGGAATATTCAAAAAATCCCATGTTTTTTATCATTCGACTAACACAACCATGTACCAAATTAAACTTACATGTTGGTATAAAGGTAGATTTCACCCTAAACTCATAGTTTTCAGATTCTTGACCAGCAGAATGCATACTCTCGCCATTTTGCATTTCCAATCTTAACAACACTGCTCCGTCAGATTCAATTTGCATAAAACCAGTGAAATTTTTATTTTTAAGCGAATTGTAAATATTGATACTAGTATCTATACTTTTTACAGTTATAATATATGAGTCTACTTCACTACTATCATTTTTATTAATGATCGCCACCTTTCTTACATAAAAACTTTTCTGAGTAGTAATATCTGAAAGTTGAATATTAAAATTACCACTACCCTCAATAATAAGCGGCTTATTAATAGTTTTTGAAAATAAACCCATATTTCGTATTTCATTTTTCCCGCAGCTAATTAGTAAAAAAATAATGAAAGAACTCAAAAAGATTTCTATGATTAATTTGGTTTTAAATAACTTCATATTTTAATGATTTAAATGTTTAAATAATACGCACAAGTATCATTTTAAACACAAACCATTTTAAAGTATTTATACCATAGAATATAGGGGCATAGGCCCCCAACATTTAAAAACAACAATTAGAAAAAATATGTCGAAAAAATTATTATTATATTTTTTGAATAAATAAAGCATAGTATTGATTATTAATTAATAATAATGTATGAATAAAAAAATAGCTCGATATGGATTTTACTTCTATATTGTAAATATGATACTATTAATGCTTTTTCCAAAAAAGCTCTATAGTAATTTATATTACCTAGGAGGATTTGCAATTTGCAGTATTATACTGCTCTTCTTTATCTTTCGAAAAAGGGACGACAAGGCCGAATAATATTGAGTAAAGGGCGGTTATTTAAGCCGCCCTCATTTATACCCATCTCTTTCTATTTTCGAATTATTACTTGAGGTGGGAGTTAAATTGTGCTGCATTGTTTGCTTTTGGTGGTTCAACTGCTACTGCTTGGACTGCTGCAGCAGTTACAAAGGCATTTAGTGCAGTTGCGAAAAGATTTCTTGGTCCTGTTGGCGTTGCAATAGCTGTAGTTTCATTTGGTATTTGTATTTCTCACGAATCACTTGAATAATTA
>CAIJFC010000049.1 GCA_903819815.1 uncultured Bacteroidota bacterium | reverse complement strand
TTTGAGTTGAGTTTTCTAACTAAACCTTAATCTCACAAAAACATGTTTGATTCCTTTTTTGTCGGAATCTCTTTCGTCTATTTCTAAAATATCGGTTAGTGATTTTAGCAGTGGAGTGAGTTTGGTAAAACCATAGTTTCTTGGATCGAATTCAGGTTTTTTCTTAACGATTAGATTTCCAACATCTCCAAGGAAGGCCCAACCATCGTCGTCACAAATGGCTTCTATGGTGGCTTCTATTAATTCTATGGTTTGTAAATCGATTTTTTGAACGACTTCTTTTTCGATAATTTCTTTTTCTGGAGTTCCTTTTTCAACCACTTTCTTAGTATCGATTGGCGTTGGTTTTGGAGTTTTCTTTTTCACTGCTCCTTGTAAAACTTCAATATATATAAAACGGTCACAGGCTACGATGAAGGAGTTTGGAGTTTTCTTTTCTCCCATTCCGATCACTTTCATTCCTGATTCTCGGAGTCGTATGGCGAGCCTTGTGAAGTCGGAGTCGCTAGAAACGATACAAAAACCATCTACTTTATCAGAATAGAGTAAATCCATTGCATCGATAATCATGGCAGAATCGGAGGAGTTTTTTCCTACAGTATAACTGTATTGTTGAATTGGGGTGATGGCGTGTTCTAGTAAAACTGATTTCCAGCCGTTGGCATTTGGTTTGGTCCAATCGGCATAAATGCGTTTGGTTGTTGGGGTTCCATATTTTGCGATTTCTTCCATCATCCCTTTTACATTGCTGTAGGGAATGTTATCGGCATCGATTAATACGGCTATTTTTAATTCTGTATTTTGATTCATTTGTTATTGTATTTGTATTGAAATCACTCTATTTATTTAGTAACTTTAATCAAAGGTACGATGTTTCTAGTTGAATCGGATGTTCTAGCCCAGATAGAAATGGAAATCCTGCGCTTTTTAGCGCAGATTGTAATGAATAGCTGGAAATAGCTCCTAAAAAAAATACAATTTTAATCTGTTATTAAGGTATAAATATTTATTTTTGCGAAACAGCTATATTATTTAAATTTTCAAAATACGAGATGATAAAAGATTTATTCGAAAGAATTCAGAACAATAAAGGACCTTTAGGAAAATGGGCTTCACAAGCTGAGGGATATTTTGTATTTCCAAAATTGGAAGGGGAATTAGGGCCCAGAATGAAATTTCAAGGAAAAGACATTTTGAATTGGAGTTTGAATGATTATTTGGGCCTTGCAAATCACCCAGAAGTTCGTAAAGCAGATACAGACGCGGCGATTGAATATGGTGCTGCGTATCCAATGGGTGCCAGAATGATGAGTGGTCATACGAAATATCACGAACAATTGGAGGAAGAATTGGCGGCTTTTGTAATGAAAGAATCTGCCTATTTATTGAATTTTGGTTACCAAGGAATTATGTCCACTATTGACGCTTTGGTGACAAGAAATGATGTGATTGTTTACGATGTTGATGCGCACGCTTGTATTATTGACGGGGTTCGGCTGCACAGTGGAAAGCGTTTTACGTACCGTCATAACGACGTGGAAAGTATGGAAAAAAACTTGCAACGTGCCACAAAATTAGCCGAAACTACGGGTGGAGGAATTCTTTTTATTACTGAAGGCGTTTTCGGAATGCGAGGCCAACAAGGGAAGTTGAAGGAAGTGGTTGCCATGAAGAAAAAATACAATTTCCGATTGTTAGTTGACGATGCACACGGTTTTGGAACACTTGGAAAAACAGGTGCTGGGGCAGGAGAGGAGCAAGGAGTTCAAGACGGAATAGATGTTTACTTTTCGACTTTTGCAAAATCGATGGCGAATATTGGTGCCTTTGTAGCTGCTGATAAAGAAATAATTGATTACTTAAAATACAATTTACGCTCGCAAATGTTTGCCAAAGCATTGCCGATGATTCAAACAATAGGTTCTTTGAAACGATTGGAATTGTTGCGTAATTCATCTGAAATTAAAGATAAATTATGGGTAAATGTAAATGCATTGCAAAACGGTTTGAAGGCAAAAGGTTTTAATATTGGCGATACCAATACTTGTATTACTCCAGTTTACCTTGAAGGAAGTGTTCCTGAGGCTATGGTTATGGTGAATGATTTGAGAGAGAATTATGGGATTTTCTTGTCGATTGTGATTTATCCTGTTATTCCTAAAGGGATAATTTTGTTGCGAATGATTCCAACCACTTCGCATACTTTATCGGATGTTGATGAAACGTTAACGGCTTTTGAAGCGATTCGGGAAAAATTAGAAAACGGTACTTATAAAGAAATTGCAGATAGAACTAAGGTTGATTTGGATGCTTAATTAAAATAGTTTAAAGTTTAAAAGTTTAAAGTTAAAATCCATTCGTTTTTGCGAGTGGATTTTTTTTGAGATTAAGTTACTTCGGCTGTTATTATTAACCGCAAAGAGCGCAAAGTTTTACGCAAAGAGCGCAAGCAAATTAATTATGAATTGGGAGTAAATCAGTTTAATCAGTTTAATCTGTGGCTAAATTTAATTTTTCTTGCCACGAATTATGCAAATTATCTCGAATTTTTTAGTTTTTTATCTCTTCGTCTTTTATCTATCATCGTATAAAATTTGCGTTATTATTTATATTATAAATCTTTTCTAAACGTTTTTCTTCTACAAATGATTTTTGGATCGAAGTTTTTCCAAAGTAATTGAATGGCAAGATTATCGGCTAATTCAGGTGTTCGGATGCAATTTTGAATTCCTTTTTTGGTGAATGTAGTATGGTATTCTTTGAATATTATGGCATGAACTCCTTTATTTTGATAATCGGGATGAACTCCAATAAGGTAAAAAGCAACGTCTTTGCTATGGTTTCGAGCATTCAATAAATGAAATAATCCAAAGGGAAATAGTTTGCCTTTTGCTTTTTGCAAGGCTTCGGAAAAAGAAGGCATTACAATAGCAAATGCGACTAGATTTCCGTCTTTATCTGCTACAAATTTTATGTATTCTGGATTTATAAAACTAATATACTTTTTTTTGAAATAGGCTTTTTGAATATCAGAAATCGCTACAAATGAAGATAAACTTGCATACGACGCATTAAATAAATCGAACATTTTATCCACGTAAGGTAAAATGTCTTTTGTTTTACTAAAGTTAAGCGCTTTGAGTTGGTAGCGTCTTTTAATTAATTCTTGGGCTTTGTCGAAATACTCCAATTTCACATTTTCAAATGGAAATTTGTTTTCAACGTATTCTTTTTCTGTTTGGAATCCTAATTTTTCAAAATGTTTTGCATAATACGGATGATTGTACCACGTTATCATGGTTCCTATTTGGTCAAAACCTTCTGTAAGCACACCAACTTTATCTAAATTGGAAAATCCCATCGGCCCTTCCACATGATCTAAATTATTTTTTTGTCCTAAATCAACTACTTTTTCAAGAAGTGCTTTGGTCACTTCAATATCGTCAATTACATCAAACCAACCGAAACGTACTTTCTTTTTTTGTTGATCGTTTACTTCGTTCCAATTGATTATAGCAGCAATTCTACCTACAATTTCGTTGTTTTTATAAGCCAAATAAAAGTACGCTTCGGCATTTTCAAATGTTGGATTTTTTGTTTTATCGAAGGTTTCTAATTCGTCGGCAATTATAGGTGGAACCCAGTATTTATTATCTTTATATAATGAAAATGGGAATTTTATATAATTGGTAAGTTCTTTTTTGGAAATTGCCTCTTTAATCGTGATCATATTTTTTTATTTTGGAGCAGTAACTTCATCAAGTCGTTTTTTACTTTTGTCGTTAGATTTCCCTTTTTTATCAGACTTAGTTTTTTCTTTTGGTGCTCTTAATAAAATATCGCTATAATTTTCATCAAAACGCCAAGATATTCCAATTCCACCAACTAGAATTGAAGGTGTGTTTTTAAAATTCACTCCGAAATTTGCATCAATTTGAATATTTTCTTGGATCAAATAGGCAGCGCCTCCACGAAGAACGTTGTCGGCATAATAATCACTTATGTAACCTTGAGTTTCTATAAAACCAATCCATTTTGGAGTAAAACCCCTAGTTAGAGTTGCAATATAACCATATGATGGGAATTCTGTTCCTATTTTATCTGCAATAATATTGGTGACAAATACGGATCTTCCTAATTGGTTTTGAGTAATCAACATTGCTTTTGGGCTAATTTTCGGATCGGAAGCAAATGAAAATTCATTGTTGGTAAGATTTAAATTCATACCTGCATAGATTCCTACTGCCGGTAGTAAACTTCTATATTTGAATTTATGGTTTTTCTTCCAACTGTAAACATCTACTTTTGCTTCATAATTTTTATTTGGGTCATAAATTAAATATTTCGCACCTATTATTGATTGTTTGAAGGCTTTTCGATCATAATTTTCATAGTAACCTTCGTATTTATCATTTTGATATTGCAAATCGATATTGAACTCTAATTGCTCTAAAAATGCGCCGTATCTTAAGCTTAAATCGGTTCCCATTCCTTTCGCTTGGTAAGCAAGAAAATCGTGTTTTTCATTTACGCCATAAACTCCTAATTCCGCTTGAATTACTGTTTTTCCAACAGAAAATGCCGACATGGATTTTCCTGGACGATTGGAATTGATCACATCGGTATATTGAGCATTTATATTAGAAAATGAAAAGAAAGTCAGTGAAAGTAGTAGGGCAGTATTTCGATTCATTAGGTTGTGTTTATATATTTTATTCAAATGTACCATATTTTATTATTTATTTAAGAATCATATTTTTAAATTCTATCGTAATTTGTAAAAATGATTTATTAATTTTGTAGAAAATATTTTTATAGATGGAAATGGCTTCTTTCGCAGGTTTTATTGAAACTTTATTTTACATATTATTTTTTTATTATGTATTTAAATTTTTGGCACGTTTATTTTTACCGTACATGGTTAAAAAAGTAGTTGAAAAAGCGGGTCAAAATTTTCAACAACAACATCAAAACCAGCAAAATCAAAGTAATACAAAAGAGTCGAATCCAACTGATTCAAAACCTCCTGAAAACAAAAAAGTAGGTGAATATGTT
>CAIJFC010000048.1 GCA_903819815.1 uncultured Bacteroidota bacterium | reverse complement strand
TTGTAGTGCTCTCATTACCATGCATTTGTGACCACAATAAAACTTTCGTTTTTCCGGTTCCTAATTCATATTTATAAATTGGTTTTCCAAGAACTGATTGCCCTATAATTATAACTTGATTGTCAGAATTATATTTCATCAATACTGGCTCAATATCATTCAATGTGATATAACGACCTTTTAAATTTATTTCTAAATTCTGACTGAATAAATTCTCGTAATTCATATTTCTATTTTATAAACAAAAGTAAGCAACCAAATTCATTTAAACGACATAACTATTTTCCGGAATTTTACCTAAAACATCTTTAAAATGGGGTAATACTATTTTTAAATCGCCATCAATATCTCCTGTCGTATAAAAAGGGCTACCGAAACTGACTTCTTTTTTACCATAGTTAAAAGCAACTGGAATTATTGGAACATTGGCTTTTTCAGCTATATAATAAAAACCTGTTTTTAATTCGGTTACCTTTTTTCTTGTGCCTTCTGGAGAAAGTCCCAAGCGGAATATTTTTCGGTTTTCAAAAACCTGCGCTATAGAATCAACCATGTTTAACCCACCTTTTCTATCCAAGGGAGCTCCTCCCATGTATCGAAAATACCAACCTAAAGGAAAACCAAAAAGTTCTTTTTTGCCAAGCCAATTTAATTCAACCCCAATTATTCCTCTAGTAAAAATACCTATAAAAAAATCAAACCAACTCGTATGAGGGATAACTATAAAAACACATTTTTCCAATTTCTTATCGATTTCACCAACAATCCTCCAACCCATTAATCGAAGAAAAATGAATTTATAAATAAGTTTTTTCATTCTTTACAATTTTTATGTAAAAGTAATATTAATCTCTTATTTTTGAGAAAAAAAAGAACCTTGCTTACTAAATTACTTAGTTTTTTTATTCCGATAACTATTTTCAAGCAGAATTCCTCCGTAAGTAACTCAATTGAAATCACTTGGAGTAATGGTCAGCTCGTATTGGACTCTAAGAATACTAATTATTCTTATGGAAGTTTGCAACGAATATTGCGCAAAGGATTACAAACAATCGGTTTTGAAAACATAAAAACCTTGGATTCTATTTTGGTTTTGGGAGTGGCTGGTGGAAGCGTAATTAAAACATTAGTAAACGAAGTTGAATTTAAAGGAGAAATTATCGGTGTTGAAATAGATGAAGATATCATTTCCTTAGCCAATAAATATTTCAAATTAGAAGAAATTCCAAATCTTACAATACGTATTGAGGACGCTAATAAATTCGTTCAAAAATCAAATAAAACCTTCGATTTAATTATAATTGATATCTTTCAAGACAATTGTATGCCTGGTTTTTTATTTGAAACAGCATTTATAGAAAATACTATCTCGAATTTAAATCCAAGTGGCTACCTACTCTTCAACACTATGATTAATTCTAAAATTGATCAGGAAAGAAACAAACACTATTTAAGTTTTTTTAATCCAGAAGAATTCACCACTTATTCCCTACCAAAAGTGGAAGTTTACAATGAATTGATCGTTGTTAAGAAGACAAAGAACTAATAGAAGCAAGATGATAGACGGTTAGATAATAGACTGTTAGAAATAGACAAATAGACAATTATAATTTGTGCTAATTCGAGTAATTCGTGGCTTAAAGAAACTTGCGAACCTTGCGTAAATCTTTGCGCTCTTTGCGGTTTTAAAATATCTTTGTGTCTTTTGTGGTTAAAGAAAATAGACTACAATAATTTGTGCTAATTCGAGTAATACGTGACTTTTAAATCCTTGCGAACTTTGCGGTTAAAAAACCTTCACTTCAATCCAAAAAAAAATCCCCGCACTTGCGGGGATTTAATATAAAAATCAAGAAATTATTTTTTCTCGCTTTTTTCCATTTTAGCTTTTAATTCAGCTAACATATCATTGTTGTCTCCTAATGTAGCCGCTTGCGCATTTGCATTATTTGCAACAGCTTCAGTAACTGCTTTCACATTTTTCTCTTCTTCTTCACGGAAGATAGCAGTGTGAGAAGCAACTACTCTTTTAAATTCTTTGTTGAATTCTATTACTTTAAATTCAGCAGAATCTCCTTTTTTCAATTTCTTACCGTCTTCTTTTTCAAGGTGACGTGTAGGAATGAAAGCAACGATATCATCACCAAATTCTACAGTAGCTCCTTTGTCAACAATTTCTGAAATTTCACCAGTGTGGATTGTTCCAACCGCGAAAGAATCTTCGTATTGATCCCAAGGATTAGCAGTAGTTTGTTTGTGTCCTAAAGATAATTTACGACCTTCAACATCTAATTCTAATACGACTACATCTAATTTTTCACCAACATTTACAAACTCAGATGGGTGTTTGATTTTCTTAGTCCAAGAAAGGTCAGAAATGTAAATCAATCCGTCAATTCCTTCTTCTAATTCTACAAATATTCCAAAGTTGGTAAAGTTTCTAACGATACCTGAGTGTTTAGAACCAACAGGATATTTAGCAGTGATGTCTGTCCATGGATCTTGCGTTAATTGCTTGATACCCAATGACATTTTACGGTCGTCTCTATCTAATGTTAAAATAACTCCTTCCACAATATCCCCCACTTTTACGAAATCTTGAGCCGAACGCAAGTGCGTAGACCATGACATTTCAGAAACGTGAATTAAACCTTCAACACCTTCAGCTACTTCAATGAAAGCCCCGTAATCAGCGATTACTACTACTTTACCACTTACTTTATCACCTACATTTAATTCCGCATTTAAAGCATCCCATGGGTGAGCGTTTAATTGTTTCAATCCTAATTGGATTCTTGTTTTCTCATCATCAAAGTCAAGAATAACAACATTCAATTTTTGATCTAATTCTAACACTTCACTTGGGTGGTTAATTCTACTCCAAGAAAGGTCAGTAATGTGAATTAATCCGTCAACACCACCTAAGTCAATGAACACACCATAAGAAGTAATGTTTTTCACAATACCTTCTAATACTTGTCCTTTTTGTAATTGACCGATGATTTCTTTTTTCTGGATTTCAATATCCGCTTCAATAAGCGCTTTGTGAGAAACTACTACGTTTTTGAATTCGTGGTTGATTTTCACCACTTTGAATTCCATCATTTTATTTACATAAACATCGTAATCTCTAATTGGTTTAACATCAATTTGAGATCCAGGTAAGAAGGCTTCGATACCGAAAACGTCAACAATCATACCACCTTTAGTTCTACATTTCACGAAACCAGTAACAATTTCTCCAGTTTCATTGGCGCTAATAACTCTGTCCCAAGATTTAATAGTACGTGCTTTTCTGTGAGACAAAACCAATTGACCTGTTTTATCCTCACGGATATCAATTAACACTTCTACTTTGTCACCTACTTTTAAAGCCGAGTTGTAACGGAATTCGTTTAATGAAATTACCCCTTCCGATTTTGCGTTGATATCAACGATAACGTCTCTATCTGTAATACGAACAACAACTCCATCAACTACCTCTTCTTGATCCGTATCAATAAAAGTTTCAGAAACTAATTGTTCAAATTCTTCCAAGTTTTTTTCGTCAACGGCATCAATTCCTTCTTCAAAGTTGTGCCAGTTAAATTCTGCTAAAAACTGCTCTTGTGATTTTAATTGTTCAGACATGCTGATAATAAATTTGTATTCTGCATTTTCTCGAGTTTCATAATGTGATAGAAAACAACAGAAGTTGTTTGATTTAATTGACAATCCCGAATAGAAACTCTTATTCACTATAAGGGTTGGCAAAAGTAATTCTTTTTTATTTATTCGCAAAGTTTTTTCCAGAAAACTAAACCCCTAACTGTCAATTATATAAATAAATTGGTTTTGGAGCGAATTGTTCCTCTCATTCACTTGTCATGCTGAACTTGTTTCAGCATCTAATAGAATCTGAAATAAATTCCCATTGACAAATCATTGGTTAAACTCTAAGGTTCAATTCATATTGAAACAAAACGCCCACTTGTCATACTGAACATGTTTCAGCATCCAAACAAAAAACCCGATAACAAATGCTATCGAGTTTTTTTGTGAGTAGTTTTTATTAATGACTTACTTCTGCAATTTCTTCAGGGTTGTGTTTGTGTTTGAAGAACAAGGCAAAGGCTACAGTAATTACCACCGCATAAATTGCGAAGCACAACCAAATTGAATGCCAGTCTTTAATACCATTATCAGTGTAATATTTATCAATAACATAACCGCTTATTGAACTTCCTAGAACGGCTCCAAAACCATTGGTCATCATCATAAACAACCCTTGCGCACTGGAACGAATAGAAGAATCGGTAGAGGTTTCAATGAATAACGAACCAGAAATATTGAAGAAATCGAAGGCCATTCCGTAAACGATACACGATAAAATAATCATCCAAAGTCCGCCTGAAGGATCACCATAAGCAAACAATCCAAATCGCAATACCCAAGCCACCATCGAAATCAACATTACTTGCTTGATACCAAATCGTTTTAGGAAAAACGGAATGGCAAGAATAAACAACGTTTCCGATATTTGAGAAATCGACATTATAATAGTAGAATATTTTACCACAAATGAATTTTCGTAAGCCGGAACTTTAGAAAAATCAGAAAGGAAAGTATCTCCATACATGTTGGTTAATTGTAATGCAGCTCCTAAAAACATGGAGAAGATTAAAAACAATGCCACTTTATAAGTCCCGAAAAGTTTAAAGGCATCCAATCCTAGTTTCTGAACTAAGGTAGAATCTTTAGAAATAAGATTTTGAGGAGGACATTTAGGAAGGAAAAAAGAGTAAATTCCCAATGAAACAGCTGCTATTGCAGAAATGTAAAACATATTTGCGGAAGCTTTATTTCCTGTTAAATTGGTGATCCACATCGCAACAATGAAACCAATAGTTCCCCAAACGCGAATAGGCGGAAACACTTTTACCACGTCAAATTTATTGTTTTTTAAAATCGTGTAAGCTATAGAATTGGAAAGTGAAATGGTTGGCATGTAACAAAGCATCGCCATAAAAATCACCCAGAAAAAGGAAGTTGGAGAATCAACTTGTGGAATATAACAAAGAATTAAACCGCCTAGAATGTGTAAAATTCCGTATAATTTTTCAGCATTCATATATTTATCTGCAATGATTCCCGTTAATGCCGGCATCAATATTGAGGAAAGTCCCAGTGTTGAAAAGACCGCTCCAAATTCGGCACCACTCCATTGTTTAGAAGCAAACCAATAATTTCCAACGGTAATCAACCAAGCTCCCCAAACAAAAAACTGCAGGAAACTCATTATTGTAAGACGATTTTTAATATTCATAGGTTTGTATTTTTGGTTATTTAATTGTTTTGTAAATCTAATAATTTATTGATACAATCGAAGTAATTATCCTAAAATTGTAGTCACTAAATTCAATACTTTATCAAATTGTTCTTCTCTTGATAAATAGGAATTATCAATTTCAATCGCATTTTTATCTTTAACTAAAGGAGAATCGGCGCGATGTGTGTCAATATAATCGCGTTCTTCAACGTTTTTTAAAACTTCGTCAAATGAGACCGTATCGCCTTTTTGTTGCAATTCATCAAAGCGTCTTTGCGCACGAGTTTGGGCACTGGCAGTCATGAAAATTTTAAGTTCTGCATTTGGGAAAACTACCGAAGCTATGTCTCTTCCGTCCATTACAATTCCTTTGTTCTTGCCCATTTCTTGTTGTTGCTCGACTAATTTAGCACGAACTTCAGAAACTTCGGCAACCTTACTTACAAAGTTGGAAACCTCGAGGGTACGAATTTGTTTTTCGATGTTTTCATTATTCAAATACATTTCTGCAAAGCCCAACTCGGGATTAAATTGGAAGTGCAATTTGATATTTGGCAAACTATTTACCAATGACAATTTATCAAAATGATCGACATTAATAAATTCCTTTTTCATAGCAAAATAGGCAACTGCACGATACATAGCGCCGGTATCAACATAAACATAACCTAAATGTTTTGCCAATTGTTTTGCCAAAGTACTTTTTCCAGTAGAGGAGAATCCGTCGATTGCAATAGTAATTTTTTTATCCAAAATCTATTCTTGAAAGTTAATAGTTAAACCAAATAAACTGGTATTTCCAGCTAATGTATATCGTGAGTAGGAATAATTTAATTTCATGTTGTTGAATTTTAATCCAAAACCAAACGACATTCCAGCAAAGGTACGTTGTTCTAAAACACTCAGCTCCTCTCCTCTTCTAAAGTTATATCCTATTCTAAGATTAAAACTCTTTTTAGGAAATAATTCTGCTCCTATAATTACGTGTCGCAAAGCATTATTAATAACTGATACCTTTTCAGGTGTTGAACCGCCATCAATTGAACCAACAGCCCGAGCAGGGTTAGAAAATGCAATATTCCACTGCTGTAAATTTTCTAGTGTTAGATGCCACCGAATGGGAACATTTTCAACTTGTTGAGAAACTCCAATTAATACTTCCAAGGGTAATTTTTCATTTACTCCAGAATAAGAAGTGAATTGTGTTCCAATATTTCTAACTACCAAGGCCCAATTTACATCGTTTCGTTCGTCAATAAACAAAGCACCAATATCTATTGCACCGCCTATAGAGTTGTACCTTTCTAAATTGGAGGAGATTAACTTTGCCGAAGTACCAAAATGAATTGGAATATCCGGTATCATAAAGGAATATCCTGCAGAAAGGGCAATTTCACTTCCTGTAAATTCCGAAGTATAATTTCCGGTTTCATCTGTACCTTGAAATTTCCCGTAATTGATATAATTAACACCTGCTTGAAATGTTTGTACATGACGATCAAAAGTATAAGCATAGGAAGCGGTCCCATAAGTAACTTCTCCAAAATAATTTCCATAATTCATTGCCAAATGATTGTCCATATCAGGATTAATTGTAGCCGGATTGAAATTGGCCTGATTAACATCTTCATCATAAATAGTAACCGTTTTTCCACCCAAAGCCGCTTGCCGAGGCGAAGTAACTAAATTTAAAAATTGATATACGGACTGCCCTCCTATTTGACCGTAAGTTACGGAGCAAAAAAGTAGCAGAAAAGCATATAGGTATTTGTTGAACATCTTAATTATTTATGCATAGATAACGCAATTGCGAAGATATTATTTTTAATAAAAAAAACGGCTAATTTCTTAGCCGTTTTTGAATTATAGTACTTTTGCATTTTTAACTTTCTGATCAAGAAGTGCAATTTTCAGCACTTCGCTCATTTCTTTCACATAATGAAAAGTCAAGCCCTCAAGATATTCCGGTTTAATTTCGTCAATATCGCTCTTATTTTCATGGCAAAGGATAATCTCTTTAATATTGGCTCTTTTGGCAGCTAAGATTTTTTCCTTAATACCTCCAACAGGCAGAACTTTACCTCTCAAAGTGATTTCACCTGTCATAGCAAGGCTTTTCTTAACTCTTTTTTGTGTAAACAATGACACTAAAGACGTTAACATTGCAATACCTGCGCTCGGTCCGTCTTTTGGAGTGGCACCTTCAGGAACGTGTAAATGGACGTTGTATTTTGATAGTAATTCTGGATCAATACTAAAAATATCCGCATTTGATTTAATGTATTCTAAAGCTATTGTCGCCGATTCCTTCATAACCGTTCCTAGATTTCCTGTAATTGTCATGGAACCTTTTCCTTTTGAAATCAGTGATTCTATGAAAAGAATATCGCCTCCAACGCTGGTCCAAGCCAATCCCGTTACTACTCCTGCAACATCGTTATTTTCGTATTTATCGCGTTCCAATCTTGGTACACCCAAAACTTTTACAATATCTTGATCGGTGACTTTTTTATTGTATTCTTCGTCCATCGCAATTGATTTAGCAGCGTTTCTAATTACTTGCGCAATTTTAGCTTCTAATCCACGAACCCCAGATTCACGAGTATATCCTTCAACAATTTTTTCCAATTGTTTTTTACCAATAGTCAAATCTTTAAGTGACAATCCGTGTTCTTTCAATTGACGCGGGAATAAATGTTGGCGTGCAATCTCAATTTTTTCTTCTATTGTATAACCTGACATTTTTATGATTTCCATTCTATCGCGCAAAGCGGGTTGAATAGTGGCCATATTATTAGACGTAGCAATGAACATCACTTTGGATAAATCGTAACCTAATTCAAGGAAATTATCATAGAAAGAGCTGTTTTGTTCTGGATCTAAAACTTCCAATAAAGCGGATGAAGGATCTCCTTGATTTCCTAATGCTAGTTTGTCTATTTCATCCAAAACAAAAACTGGATTTGAAGTTCCTGCCTTTTTCAAACTCTGAATAATTCTTCCTGACATAGCACCAATATAGGTTTTTCTATGCCCACGAATTTCAGATTCATCACGAAGTCCGCCGAGAGAAATGCGAACGTATTTTCTACCTAAAGCTTCAGCCACAGATTTTCCGATGGATGTTTTACCCACACCTGGAGGTCCAGTTAAGCAAATGATTGGTGATTTCATGTCATTTCGCAATTTTAAAACTGCCAAATGTTCAATCATTCTTTTCTTCACTTCTTCCAATCCGAAATGTTCTCTATCAAGAATTTTTTGAGCTCTTTTTAAATCAAAATTATCTTTAGAATAGTCGTTCCAAGGCAAATCTAAAAACAATTCTAAGTAATTGCGTTGAATTCCAAAATCGGGAGCTTGCGGATTCATTCTTCTCATTTTAGCCAACTCTTTTTCGAAATGTTTTTGAGTTTCCTCGTTCCATTTCTTTTTAGAAGCTTTGGCAGCCATTTCTTCAATTTCTTCCTCCTGAGAAGCGCCACCCAATTCTTCTTGGATCGTTTTCATTTGCTGGTGCAAAAAATATTCTCTTTGCTGTTGGTCCAAATCAAAGCGAACTTTTGATTGAATATCATTTTTTAACTCCAGTTTTTGAAGTTCAATATTCATGTATCTTAAAGTCTCTAAAGCTCTAGTTTTTAAATCAGTAATATTTAACAATTCTTGCTTTTCTTTAACTGATAAATTCATGTTTGAAGACACAAAATTGATCAAGAAAGATTTGCTTTCAATGTTTTTTATTGCAAAAGTAGCTTCTGTAGGAATATTTGGACTTTCCTTAATAATTTGGATAGATAAATCCTTTATAGATTCAATAATTGCATCGAATTCTTTGTCTTTTTTTGCGGGTTGTGATTCTGTAATATTCTTTACCGTTGCTGTGAGATATGGAGTTTCTGAAATAACTTTATCAATTTCAAATCGTTTTTTTCCTTGAAGAATAACGGTGATATTACCATCTGGCATTTTTAAAACTCTTAGAATTTTCGCTACAGTTCCGATGGAATGTAAATCGTTTTCGTTTGGATCTTCAACGTCTTCATTTTTTTGTGAAACAACTCCAATGTCTTTTCCAGCCGAATTGGCATCGTTAATTAATTTGATAGATTTATCCCTTCCTGCGGTAATTGGAATAACTACTCCGGGAAAGAGCACGGTATTTCTTAATGGTAAAATCGCTAACGATTCGGGCAATTTTTCGTTATTGATTTCTTCTTCGTCTTCTGGAGTTAAAAGCGGAATTAATTCAGCTTCGGAATCAAATTCTTGAAGTGACAAATTGTCAATTGTAATTATTTTTGGATTTGACATATATAAAATTAGGTCGTTTTGATATTTAAATTTAATGTTTGAAATTACAAATAGCGTTATAAAAGCCTTGAATTTATTTGCTTTAGCAAAATTTATAACGTTTTTTTCATTCTAGATATTGCAATGATTATGCCATTCGAAAAAAAAAGCTACCTCGAAAAGATAGCTTTATTTTGAAATGCTAATAAATTTATCGAGTGTAAATAATGTTGTAGCTTGAGTTTAAAAAAACTGGAACATTCGTTGCTGTAGTTCCTACTATTTGCCCCAGTGGCACTGAATAAATTAAAGTATTTGCAGCAACAGAAAACAATTCATTAACAACTACACCAGTATCAATATAAGTTAATTTTAAAACAGTTCCGTTTAACGTCCATGTTCCCAAATAATCGGGGTCAGAAAAACAAGTTAAAGTAGAGGATGAACTAATATCTACTCCTTTAGAGGTTGCTCTAAAAGTTCCGTCAGGATTAATTACAATTAAACTGTTATTGAAGCAAGTTGTTTCAAGCATTTGGTTTGTTGAAGAACTTCCATCATTATTTAAATCGGTTGGAATTCCGGTATTAAAAGCGGTCATTCTATAGGTTCCAGCGACACTCGTAGGATTTATAACATTGCCTAATAAATCAGAATCTAATGGTTCGATATTACAAGATGAAATTGAAAAAAAGGTGATTAAAGATAAAACTGCTGCTGAAAATTTTATTGTTTTCATTTAAAAGGTATTAATTTTTGTCAAATATAATTTAAAAATAGTATTACTTAGTAATTTTTCTAACTCTAGTCAATAATATTATTCCTGATATAAAAAACAAACAGAGGAAAATAATAGAATATCTTGGACTGCCCGTAACTTGGTCAATAATTCCATACAAACACATTCCGATTACAATTCCTATTTTTTCGGTTACATCGTAAAAACTAAAAAAGGAAGCTGTGTCTTTTGTTTCAGGTAATAATTTTGAATAAGTAGATCTTGAAAGCGCTTGAATTCCACCCATTACCAAACCTACGAATCCAGCAGTTAGGTAAAATTCTACCGGTGTTGTAACGAAAAAAGCAACAACACACAATACCGCCCAAACGCAATTTAGGAAGATTAAAGTGACAATGTTTCCGAATTTTGCAGAAGCTTTAGATGTTAAAAAGGCTCCTAAAATAGCAACCAATTGAATCACTAAAATACTAATTATTAATCCCGTTGTTTTTTCACTATCTGAAGCCCAAAGGATTTCTTGTTCTCCAAAATAAACCGCGACAATCATAACTGTTTGCACCGCCATACCGTAAACAAAAAAGCTGCCTAAAAATCGTTTTAATTTTTGGTTTTCACCCAATAAACCCCAAACTTTTTGTAATTCGCGGAAGCCATTAAAAATAACTGAATTTGTAACTTTTTGACCTTTATTTCCTTTCGGCAAATAGTAATAAGTATATTGACTAAATAGAATCCACCAAACACCAACCGTTATAAATGAATAGCGCATCGCCTTCATTTTTGCTTCTCCTGAAGTTCCTGAAATTCCAAATAATTCCGGTTTCATTACCATGGCAAGATTTACGATTAAAAGTAAAACGCTACCAAAATAACCCAATGAAAAACCTTTTGCACTAACCCTGTCTTGTTGATCTGGAAAAGCAATATCTGGTAAATAAGAATTATAAAACACTAAACTACCCCAAAAACCAACCAATCCAAGAAAATAAGCCAACAAACTCCAATAGATATTTTCTAATGAAAACCAGTACAAAGAAATACATGATACTGCTCCCAAATAGCAAAAGAACTTCATGAAATTCTTTTTATTTCCTGCAAAATCAGCTATTCCTGAAAGTAAAGGAGAAATTAAAGCAACAAGTAAAAAAGCGGCTGCGGTAACAAAACTTATTAGCGCAGTACTTTTTAAAGTAGTTCCAAAAATATCAATGTATAAACTGCCTTTTATTTTGAATAATGCACCATAAAATATTGGAAAAATTGCAGACGCAATAACTAGGCTATATACAGAATTTGCCCAATCATAGAATGCCCAGGCGAATAATAGTTTAGAATTTCCTTTTTCAAGATTTGACATAAATTAAGAGGGATCAATTGAAATTTTATACATACTAAAGTTCGAAGATAAGATTTATTTGAAAACCACACCGAATTTTGCCGCTTGAATTTTAGCTTCTGG
>CAIJFC010000047.1 GCA_903819815.1 uncultured Bacteroidota bacterium | reverse complement strand
TGCTCCCGAAGGCACTCGAAAAAAAGTAACCGAATTGAAAACGGGGTTTTATTATATTGCCTTAAAAGCAAATGTGCCCATCATTCCCGTTGCATTTGATTACAAAAAAAGAGTAGTCAAAATGGGAGATCCGTTTTATCCAACAGGAACTATTGAACAAGATTTACCTGTTATTTTAAAACATTTTATCGGTGTTGAAGGAAAAATTCCGCAGTATAGTTTTGTGGTAAAATAAGTAATAGTAAAATCTCAAGCATAAAAACCGTAATTTAGACTAATGAATTTAGAAGCAATTTTTAACGAATATAAAGAAAAAAGCATTCAAGGACGCTACATTACGCTAGATTCCATCGAACAATTAATACTTCAAAATTCAGAGGTTTCGTCCTCAGTCATAGGAAAATCGGTACTTGGAAAGTCCATTTATCAATTAAAAATGGGTTCAGGTCCGACTAAAATTTTAATGTGGTCGCAAATGCACGGAAATGAAAGCACGACTACCAAAGCCCTTTTTGATTTTATTAATTTTCTTACGGAATCTCCAATCGGAATTCAACTGCAAAAACAATTTTCGTTTTGTATGTTACCAATGCTCAATCCAGATGGAGCGGCACTTTATACTCGCGAAAACGCCAATTTGATCGATTTAAACCGAGATGCGCAAGACTTGTCGCAACCTGAAAGTAAAGTGCTTCGAAAAACTTTTGATGACTTTCAACCCGATTATTGCTATAATCTTCACGACCAGCGAACGATTTATGGTACCCAAGGTTTTTACCAACCCGCTTCGGTTTCTTTCCTAGCACCATCGTATAATACGGCTTGTGAAATCAATGAAGTTCGTTCCAAAGCTATTTCGGTAATTGTTGCGATGAACAACGTATTACAAAATTACATTCCCAATCAAGTGGGGCGTTTTGACGATTCGTTTAATATAAATTGTGTGGGCGATACGTTTCAAAATCTAAATGTTCCCACTATTTTAATTGAAGCGGGACATTTTCCAAATGACTACGAAAGGGAAATAACCCGAAAATTTGTTTTCATTGGAATGGTGGCTGGGTTTCAATTTTTAGAATCCACGGCTAATAATTTGAATAATATTGAAGAATATTTACAAATTCCACAAAATTGTGTTTGTTTTTACGACGTTGTTTATAAAAACGTCGCGATAAATTATGATAATAAGAATATTATTGCGAATATTGCAATTCAATACAAAGAAGAAGTAATTGATTCCAAATTTTCATTAACGGCCTATATTGAAGCCATTGGTAATTTGGAAGGTTATTTTGGTCACATTGAACACGATGCTAAAATGGATAATTATTCCGATCATTTGGATAATATTCCCCAAATAAGTCAAAAAGCTGATTTTTTTATAGGAAAAAGCCTAAAAATTGTTAATGGACTGATAAAAATGTAACATTTATAGCTTTTCTTTCAAAAAAAAGTGTTTATTTTGCGCTTTGTATTAATTTATTATTGTTTACCATTAATTTTATTACGTTATGAGCAAGTTTCGATTAGATGAAGTAGATCACCAGATTTTAGATATGTTGATTGACAATACCAGAGTTCCATTTACAGATATAGCCAAAAAGCTATTAATTTCTGCTGGAACAGTTCATGTTAGAGTCAAAAAAATGGAAGATGCCGGAATTATTAAAGGGTCTTCTTTGACACTTGATTATGAAAAATTAGGCTATTCTTTTATTGCCTATGTTGGTGTTTTTCTTAATAATACCTCACAAACCAAATTCGTTTTGGAGCGTGTAAATGAAATTCCATTTGTAACCGTAGCACACGTAACCACAGGAAAATTCAATATTTTTT
>CAIJFC010000046.1 GCA_903819815.1 uncultured Bacteroidota bacterium | reverse complement strand
GCTTGTTTTCCAGCTTTTACTACTTTTTCTTGAAAGGCAACTTCCTGCTTTTTTTTGATTTCAACCGCATTTGATTTTGTTAATCCTTGGGTTTCACCAATCCATTTTTTCCAATAATTAGCAATACTTGCATATTTAGAGGCATATTGAATTTTGATGGCATTGTCTTTTCGCATAAATCCATCGGCAACTTTCAAGGCGTGATCCCGAATTTCGATTTTTGCAGGATTCAATTCGTTAACAATTTGCGCAATTGCAACTGCTGGTAAATACTCGTTTGTTTTTCCTGGATAACCAAAAACCAGGGTAAAATCGTCCTCTTTTACACCGTCTAATGATATTGGTAAAAAGTGTTTTGGAGTATAAGGAACGTTGTCTTTTGAATAACTCGCCGGACGATTGTTTTTGTCGGCATAAATTCTAAACAATGAAAAATCTCCGGTATGTCTTGGCCAAACCCAGTTGTCGGTATCCGAACCAAATTTTCCAATTGATGAAGGTGGTGCACCAACCAAACGAACATCTTTATAAGTTTCGGTAACAAAAAGCAGGTACTGATTTCCTTCGTAAAAAGTTCTAATTTTGTTTTCCTGCCAACTTTCTTTTGGTAATGAGTTACTTAATAAAGTAATATTTTCTTGAATTTTCTTCTGTTTTTCCAATTCAGTTGCCAATGCAGTAGTTCCCTCTAAAACTTTTGAAGTGACATCTTCAATTTTAACAATGAAAGTCACTACCAAATCTTCATTTGGTAATTCTTCGGACATCTTATAGGCCCAAAAACCATTGGTTAAATAATCATGATCGACAGAAGATTGATTTTGAATGGCGTCAAATCCGCAGTGGTGATTGGTTAACAACAATCCTTTTGGTGAAATAACCTCAGAAGTACATCCGCCATTAAAATGAGGAACGGCATCTTTCAAACTCGATTTATTCACGGAATAAATATCGGCAGCGGTCATTTTCATTCCCAAATTTTTCATCTCTTTTTCATTCATTCCTTGCAATAGAGAAGGAATCCACATTCCGCCTTGTTGCGCTTGAACGTGAACAAAAAATAATAATAGAAGTAATTTTAAATGTTTCATTTTTAGTTTTTTTAATCGTTAGTTTTTTTCTGGATAATATAATTCATTATAGTTTCTGTAGCATTTTTATTCATTTCTACAAAGGTGCTACAAATATGCCCTTTTTCAAAGCGAACGGCTTCGTTTTGAATTAAATTGTCAAATGCTTCGTTCAATTCTACTTGAGTTGAAATAGAAATACAACCTTCCATATTTACCAATGCCGTAGCTTCTTGAAAATGCGAATAATTGGGTCCAATAATAATTGGAACACCAAAAGTCGCCGGTTCTAATATATTATGAACCCCCGGATTTCCAAATCCACCGCCTACATAAGCAATATCAGCATAACGGTATATTTTGGTTAAAATACCAATGGTGTCAATGATAAACACATCATAATCTGCCAATTTTGAAGCGCCAATTTCATCAAAATTAATAGAAGAAAATAAGATAGTTTTTTTTGAAATTTGACTTTTCAAATTAGCAATCTGATCTTTATTAATAGTATGAGGCGCTATAATAAACTTCACATTTTCAGTCGAATTTATATAGGACACCAGTAACGATTCGTCTTTTGGCCACGAACTTCCAACAACAATTGTTAATGAATTATTCTTAAATTCCTCGATAAATTCTAATGAATTATCTCTATTTAATATCGACGCAACTCTATCAAAACGGGTATCGCCAGAAACCGTTACATTTGT
>CAIJFC010000045.1 GCA_903819815.1 uncultured Bacteroidota bacterium | reverse complement strand
CCATTTTGGATTATTAGAGCAGCAGTGTTCTTGTTAGGATGGAATGCGTATCGTTATTTCTCTAGAAAAAATTGTTTGGCTCAAGATGAAGCAAATGATAACAGTTTCTACAAAAAGAATTTCAACATTTCAGCACTATTTTTGGTTTTCTTTATTGTAACAGAATCTATCATGTCTTGGGATTGGATTATGTCAATTGACCCACACTGGTCCAGTACCTTATTTGGATGGTATGTATTTGCAAGCTTTTTTGTAAGTGGAATTACAACCATCTGTTTAATTACGTTGTATTTAAAATCTAAAGGATATTTAGAACACGTTAATACTAGCCACATTCACGATTTAGCTAAATTTATGTTTGGTTTCAGTGTATTCTGGACGTATTTATGGTTTTCACAATTCATGTTAATTTGGTATGCCAACATCCCTGAAGAAGTAACTTACTTTGTAACAAGAATTGAACTGTACAATCTTCCATTCTTTGGAGCGGTAGCTATGAACTTCTTATTCCCATTATTAATCTTAATCAATACTGATTTCAAGAGAATTTCATGGGTATTAGTAATGGCTGGAACAGTAATATTATTAGGTCACTATGTAGATTTCTTCAATATGATTATGCCATCAGCAGTTGGTGATCAATGGTTCATTGGTATTCCAGAAATTAGTTCCGTATTTTTCTTCCTTGGATTGTTCCTTTTTGTAGTATTTACTGCATTAACAAAAGTACCTTTAGTGCCTAAGAGAAATCCATTTATCGAAGAAAGTAAACATTTTCATTATTAATATTTAAAGAAGTAAACAGATGACAAGTTTGTTGGTAATTATAGTTTTAGTTTTATTAGCTATTGCATTGTGGCAATTGACCAAGATTTTCGATTTATCCCAAGTAGGTGAATACAGAAATACTACTCAAGTTGCAGATGATAAAGATAATAATACACAAGGTTATTTAATGTTTGGGTTTTTAGCGTTCATCTATATTTTTACAATATATGGTTTGATTGTTTGGGGACCTCTAGTTTTACATACTCCTGCTTCTGTTCATGGTCCTTTAATTGATGATTTAATGAATGTAACTTGGGTATTGATCTTTATTGTTCAAGCCATTACGCAAGTTTTATTACATTATTTCGCTTTTAAATACAGAGGAAAACAAGGAAATAATGCATTGTATTTTGCAGATAACAATAAATTAGAAGTAATTTGGTCAGTTATCCCTGCTATTGTTTTAGCTGGATTGATCCTTTTCGGATTGTATGCTTGGACCAATATTATGTTCATTGAAGACGAAGAAGACACCGTAACAATTGAATTATATGCGCAACAGTTCAACTGGACTGCTCGTTACGCAGGTAATGATAATGTTCTTGGAAAAGCAAATGTAAGATACATCGAAGGAATAAATACTTTAGGTGTTGATGTTGAAGATCCTTATGCTAATGACGATGTAGTTTCTAAAGAATTACACATCCCAAAAGGTAAAAAAGTACACTTTAAAATGCGTTCACAAGACGTTTTACATTCTGCCTACATGCCTTATTTTAGAGCTCAAATGAACTGTGTGCCGGGAATGGTTACTGAATTTGCTTTTGAGCCAACTTACACCACAGCGGAATACAGAGAATTGCCTTACATGGTGGCAAAAGTGGCTAACATCAACGCAATTCGAACTAAAAAAAGTGCTGAATTAGTTGCTAAAGGCGAAACGGCATTAGACCCATACGAGTTTGATTTCTTATTGCTTTGTAACAAAATTTGTGGAGCATCTCATTATAACATGCAAATGAAAATTATAGTTGATACTCCAGAAGATTATGCTAAATGGTTGAAAAAACAAACTACAGTTACTCAAGAAGTAAAAGCAGAAAAGTTAGCAAGTCAAGCCCCTGCAGAGGGAGTTAAAACAGAAGCTAAATCAAAAGATACCGCAGTAATTACCCCTGCAAAAGAGGTAAAAGTGGTCATGAAATAATATTTAATTTAAAGTAAACGAATATGTCAGCAGAAGGTCACGGACACGATTTAGAACACGATCACGAACACGAACACCACCATAAAGATACTTTTATAACCAAGTATATCTTTACTATTGATCATAAAATGATTGCTAAGCAATATCTTATATCAGGTATTGTAATGGGAGTTATCGGGGTGGGTTTATCTATGCTTTTCAGAATGCAATTGGCTTGGCCAGAAGAATCATTCAAAGTATTTAGCTTCTTTTTAGGAGAAAAATTCGCTCCAAATGGAGTAATGACAAATGATATCTACTTGGCTTTAGTTACTATTCACGGAACCATAATGGTCTTCTTTGTATTAACGGCCGCTTTGAGTGGAACGTTTAGTAACCTCTTGATACCACTTCAAATTGGGGCTCGAGATATGGCCTCAGGTATTTTAAATATGATATCGTATTGGTTGTTCTTCATTTCAAGTGTGGTTATGATAGCTTCTTTATTTGTTGAAGCTGGACCTGCATCAGCGGGTTGGACAATTTACCCCCCTTTAAGTGCGCTTCCGCAAGCAATTCCTGGATCAGGAATGGGAATGACGCTATGGTTGGTTTCAATGGCTATTTTCATTGCCTCATCTTTATTAGGATCTTTGAACTATGTAGTAACGGTAATTAATCTTAGAACTAAAGGAATGTCAATGACAAGATTGCCACTTACCATTTGGGCTTTCTTTGTTACTGCAATTATTGGTATCATTTCTTTCCCAGTTCTTTTGTCTGCAGCACTATTATTAATTATGGATAGAAGTTTTGGTACTTCTTTCTTCTTGTCAGATATTTATATTGCTGGTGAAGTTTTACATAATCAAGGTGGTTCTCCAGTATTATTCGAACACTTATTCTGGTTCTTAGGTCACCCTGAAGTTTATATCGTATTATTACCTGCTTTAGGAATCACTTCTGAAGTAATTGCAACTAATTCTCGTAAACCAATTTTTGGTTACAGAGCGATGATTATGTCTATTCTTGCAATTGCATTTTTATCAACAATTGTTTGGGGTCACCACATGTTTATCTCAGGAATGAATCCATTCCTAGGATCGGTGTTTACCTTCACCACTTTGTTAATTGCAATTCCATCGGCAGTAAAAGCATTCAATTATATCACAACACTTTGGAAAGGGAACTTGCAATTAAATCCTGCAATGTTGTTTTCAATTGGATTGGTTTCAACCTTTATTACAGGGGGTTTAACAGGAATTATACTTGGAGACAGCACATTGGATATCAACGTTCACGATACTTATTTCGTTGTAGCTCACTTCCACTTAGTAATGGGAATCTCTGCACTTTACGGAATGTTTGCAGGAATCTATCACTGGTACCCAAAAATGTTCGGTAGAATGTTGAACAAGAATTTAGGATATGTTCACTTTTGGGTAACGGCAATTTGTGCTTACGGAGTTTTCTTTCCAATGCACTTTATCGGAATGGCTGGTTTACCAAGACGTTATTACACCAACACGAACTTCCCATTATTTGATGACTTACAAAACGTAAACGTATTAATTACAACATTCTCTTTAATTGGTGGAGCATTCCAATTGGTTTTCTTGTACAACTTCTTTAGTAGTATTTTCTACGGTAAGAAAACAGTACAAAATCCATGGAAATCCAATACATTAGAATGGACTGCACCTATCGAACACATTCACGGAAACTGGCCAGGAGAAATTCCTGAAGTTCATAGATGGCCTTACGATTACAGTAAACCAGGTCATGATGATGATTTTGTTCCTCAAAATGTTCCTATGAAAAAAGGAGAAGAAGAGCTACATCACTAAAATAGAATAAAAAAATATAAAATGCCTTTCTTCCGAAAATTCGGGATGAAAGGCATTTTTATTTGCCTATAACTTTCCTATATTTGTAATATGAACGAAAACCTAGACCCTACAAACCAAAATTTTAATCCTGAAGAACTGGATCTTGAAAAGAGATTAAGACCGCTATCTTTTGATGATTTTGCTGGTCAAGACCAAATATTAGAAAATCTTAAAGTTTTTGTTGAAGCGGCCAATCAAAGAAATGAAGCTTTAGATCATACTCTTTTTCATGGGCCTCCAGGATTAGGAAAAACTACTTTGGCTAATATTTTGGCCAATGAGTTGGGCGTGGGAATTAAAATCACTTCTGGACCAGTTTTAGATAAGCCAGGAGATTTAGCAGGATTATTGACTAATCTTGACGAAAGAGATGTTTTATTTATTGATGAAATTCATCGTTTAAGTCCGATAGTTGAGGAGTATTTATATTCAGCAATGGAAGATTTTAAAATTGATATTATGATTGAATCAGGACCAAACGCTCGTTCGGTTCAAATCAATTTAAATCCATTTACACTTGTCGGCGCAACTACTCGTTCTGGGTTGTTAACCGCTCCAATGAGAGCTCGTTTCGGAATTCAAAGTCGTTTGCAATATTACACCACCGAACTTTTAACGACAATTGTAGAAAGAAGTTCCTCCATTTTAAAAATGCCAATCACCATGGAAGCGGCAATAGAAATCGCTGGTAGAAGTAGAGGGACCCCAAGGATTGCCAATTCACTTTTACGCCGTGTTCGTGACTTTGCTCAAATAAAAGGAAATGGAAGTATCGATATTGAAATTGCAAGGTATTCTCTAAAAGCATTAAACGTTGATGCCCACGGTTTAGACGAAATGGACAATAAAATATTAAATACTATTATTGATAAATTCAAAGGCGGCCCGGTTGGTTTATCCACATTGGCAACAGCAGTATCCGAAAGTAGTGAGACAATAGAAGAGGTATACGAACCCTTTCTAATTCAAGAAGGTTTCATAATGAGAACACCGAGAGGAAGAGAAGTTACCGAAAAAGCCTATAAACACTTGGGAAAAATTAAAGGCAATATCCAAGGAGGGCTTTTCTAATTTGGAGCTATTCCTGCTGTCCGTTGTATCCACGCTAAAAAGCGTGGGATGCCACTGCCATCAGGGCTAAAAACGTTTTGATTATAATTCTAAATCTAAAATCTAAAATCATTTAATTTCAAAAATCTGAAATCTAAAATCTTAAATTATTCTCAGTTCATTAAATCCGAAGCCAAACGCCTCGGGTTTTTGTCTTGTGGCATATCCAAAGCAGGTTTTTTAGAACAAGAAGCCCCTCGATTGGAAAAGTGGTTAAACAAAAACCAACACGGACAAATGTCCTATATGGAAAATAATTTCGACAAACGCCTCAATCCAACATTAT
>CAIJFC010000044.1 GCA_903819815.1 uncultured Bacteroidota bacterium | reverse complement strand
GAATTTTCATGATGAGATCATTCCCTAATTTATTATTAATTGGAATTGTGCTTTTTGCTGCAACCACTTTGTTTTCCATTATTACTTTACCAGTCGAATATGATGCGAGTAACAGAGCTTTGGCTTGGTTAGAAAACAAAAATATGTTGACAAGAGACGAGCAAGCTGGCGCAAAAGACGCTTTGAAATGGGCTGCAAGAACTTACGTAGTTGCCGCAATTGGCTCAATCGCTACATTATTGTACTATATCATGATTTACATGAACAGACGATAATCGTTAGTCAGATAAAATTAGAAAAGCGGGGAGCATTATTGCTCCCCGCTTTTTTTAAACACGAATTACACGAATCGGCACGAATTTTTTTTTAATTTTTTAAATAATTGTGGCAAAGGTTTTTTACTTTTTTATAACCGAATCATCGCATAACCAAATTAACTCCTTAAAATAATTCGTGAAAATTAGTGTAATTCGTGGCAAAGTTTTATGCGTAATGTTCCCCTCTTTTTATAACCAAATCAACGCATAACCAAATTGACTTCCTTACAATTGTATTTGTCGTTCGATTTGTTGGTCTAAGGAAATGAAGGTTTCCGTTCTTGAAACGCCTTCTATGGTTTGGATTTTGGTGTTTAATAAATTCATTAAATGTTCGTTATCGCGACAAATAATTTTGATTAAAATCGACCAATTTCCAGTGGTGTAATGGCATTCTAAAACTTCAGGAATTTTTCGAAGTTCTTTCACGGCTTCCAAATTTCGAGCGGCTTTATCAAGGTAAACGCCAACAAATGCCATGGTACTGTAGCCCAAAACTTTGTTGTTTACGGTAAATTTTGATCCTGAAATTACTCCCGATTGTTCCAATTTACGTAACCTTTGGTGGATTGCGGCACCAGAAATTCCAATTTTATTGGCGATTTGAAGAATTGGTTTTCGGGCATCTTCCATTAAATCCCGAAGAATTTCTTTGTCGATTCCGTCTATTTCAACTGTTTGTGAATTGAGTTTCATGTCTTTTCTATTTCAACCAAAATGGTCTTTTTGGTTATAATTGAGAAGCAAAAATACGAAATTATCTTAAATATTTTTTATATGAAGGCTTAACTATTTCACAAAGCGCTCAAAGAACATCCAAAGCCACATAAAATTTTATAATAATTTAGTGAATCTCTGTGAACCTTTGTGAATCTTGGTGTAATATTTTTTTCACAAAGCGCTCAAAGAACACTCAAAGTATCACAAAATTTTTAATAATATAGTGAATCTCTGAGAATCTTTGTTTAATAGTTTTTTCACAAAGCGCTCAAAGTTATACTACACTATTGGGATTGTAGCCTTCGTAGGGCATTTCTTCTTCTTTAAACACCACGCCAAGGGTTTCTAACTCTGCTAAAATGGGTAAATAAATTTCTTTTGTTATGGGAAGTTGTACTCCCGGAGTGGTTATTGTTCCGTTTAAAATTTGTAAGGTGGCAATTGCTACTGGCAATCCCACGGTTTTTGCCATTGCGGTATAGGTTTGGTCTTCGCCAACGCAAACCATTTTGGAATCGATTTGTTTTTTTTGCCCGTTGATTTCATAACCAAATTTGTGGTACATCACAATCATGTCTTTATCATCGTGTTGTAACGTCCAACTATCGCTTAGTATTTTTTCTAAAATTTGTGCTGGAGTGGCATTTTTTAAACCCACGATTTTGTTTGGATTAAAAAGATCCAATTCCACTAATTTGTCCCACATCACATCGTCTTGATCGATTTTTAAGTTCAATCGCAATTTGATTTCTACAGAATCTGTTGGGTGATACGGCAGGAAGGAGTTGGTGAATTGCCGGTAATTCATGGTTTCGGAGTCATCCATGATGTAGGAATTATCCGTCATTCCGAGTTGAACAAACATGTTCCACGCTTTTGAAAAACCCACTCTTCTCAACGTGCCACGGTATAAAGTTAATACCTCGTCCAATCCGTAAACGCTTCTGTATTTCAAAGAATCTCTATTGGCGTAAGCTTCAAATCTGCCGTAACCTTCGACTTCCATGAACTCGGTTCTACTGAAAATTTTTTGGTAAGGAATGTATTTATAAGTACCTTCTTGTATGAATTTTGCTGCTCCACCTTGACCGGCAAGAACTACATTTCTAGGTGCCCATGTAAATTTATAATTCCACAGATTTGTATCGGATTCGGGAGCTACTAATCCGCCGCAAAAAGATTCAAATAAGATAATTTTCCCACCTCTGTCCCTAATTTCATCGATAGTTTTCATGGCACTTAGGTGGTCAATTCCTGGGTCAAGACCAATTTCGTTCATGAAAACCAAATTATTTTCTTTTGCTGCAGCATCTAAGCTTTGCATTGCTTCGCTGATATAGGAAGCGGTAACGAGGTGTTTTTTATAAGTAATACAATCTTTTGCGACTTCAATATGCAAGTGGGCTGGCAACATTGAAATGACAATATCGGCCTTTTGAATTTGAGTTTTTCTTTGATTTTCGTCAACTATATCTATGGCAATTGCTGTTGCGTTGGGGTGCGAGCTGGTTTTTCTTTTGGCTAAATCCAACGAGATATCTCCAATGGTTAGGTGCAGGTTTTCATCAACGGATTTATCAAGTAAATACTGAATTAAAGAAGAAGCAGATCGTCCAGCTCCAATGATTAAGATATTTCTCATATTTAAATTTATAACACAAATGTAATAATTTGTTATATTTATAACTATTATATAGTTAAAAAATGAAATTTATATTTGAAAGTTAAAATGGAGTAATTTTTCAATACTAAATTATATAAGCTTATTTTTGTGGAAACATTTTTATTTATCATGGACAAAAAAATAATCAAAACAGCCGCTATTTTAGGATTTATAGCATTTGAATTTGGAGCTTTCGGAGCACATACTTTAAAGAAAATGGTTGGGATTTTAGAGCTTACTACTTTTGAAACAGGGGTTAGATATCAAATGTACCATGCACTTTTTTTATTGTTTATTGGAACGACCAATGCGATTTCTGATGCTGCTAAAAAAGTCATTTATTTCACTACTTTATCTGGGACTCTGCTTTTCTCAGGGTCGTTGTATTTTTTAGCCTTAAATAACTTCTTGCCCTTCAATTTTAAGCCTTTTGGATTTGTCACCCCAATTGGAGGATTGTTATTTTTGACCGCTTGGTTTTGGTTATTTGTTAATTTAAGCAGAAAAAAGGTTTAATTTTTATTAAAAATGTAAAATAGCTTATTTTAAATATTTACTTTTGTGGAATAAATATTTATAATAAATTCAAATTTATGCACAACAACGGCCAATTTACTATATCGATTTCGTTAGAAAAATATGGTATCAAAAACAGCGATAATGTAATTTACAATCCCACATTTGAATTATTATACGATGAAGAATTAAACTCTAATTTAGAAGGTTTTGAAAAAGGGCAATTATCCGAGTTGGGAGCTGTAAATGTTATGACGGGTGTTTTTACCGGTCGTTCTCCAAAAGACAAGTACATCGTTAAAGATGCAATTACCAAAGATACCATTTGGTGGGCCTCAGACAAAGCGGTAAATGATAATAAAGCCATTTCTCAAGATACTTGGAATGCTTTAAAACAAACAACTGTTGATCAACTTTCCAGCAAAAATTTATATGTTGTAGATGCTTTTTGCGGTGCAAATGAAAATTCCCGATTAAAAGTTCGATTTATTATGGAAGTGGCGTGGCAGGCTCACTTTGTGAAAAATATGTTCATCCGACCTACAGACGAAGAATTAGAAAACTTTGGCGAACCGGATTTTGTGGTTATAAATGCTTCAAAAACTAGTTTCAAAGAGTATAAAAGTCACAATTTGAATTCTGAAGTGTACATCGCCTTTAATTTAACGGAGAAAATCCAATTAATCGGTGGTACTTGGTATGGAGGTGAAATGAAAAAAGGATTGTTTTCAATGATGAATTACTATTTGCCATTGAAAGGAATCGCTTCGATGCATTGTTCTGCAAATAAAGGACAGAATGGCGATGTAGCTATCTTTTTTGGATTGTCGGGAACCGGAAAAACTACGTTATCTACCGATCCAAAAAGAGAATTAATTGGAGATGATGAACACGGTTGGGATGAGGAAGGAGTTTTTAATTATGAAGGAGGTTGCTATGCCAAAACCATCGATTTAAGTAAGGAAAATGAGCCGGATATTTTCGGAGCTATTACTAAAAATGCCTTACTTGAAAATGTTACACTTGACGCCAATGGTAAAATTGATTTTAAAGACGGTTCTGTAACTCAAAATACTAGAGTTTCGTATCCAATTGATCACATTCACAATATTGTTAAGCCGATTTCAAAAGCGGGACATGCTTCCAAAGTAATTTTTCTAACGGCAGATGCTTTTGGGGTGATGCCGCCAGTTTGTAAACTAACTCCGGAACAAACAAAGTACTATTTTCTTTCAGGTTTCACGGCGAAATTAGCCGGTACAGAAAGAGGAGTTACAAAACCTGAACCTACATTTTCAGCTTGTTTTGGTAAAGCCTTTTTATGTTTGCACCCTACAAAATATGGAGAAGAATTGGTAAAGAAAATGGAACAACACCAAGCCACTGCTTATATGGTAAATACCGGATGGAATGGCACAGGAAAAAGAATTTCCATTCAAAATACCCGTGCAATAATTGACCGGATTCTTGATGGTTCTATTGAAAAAGCGGAAACTCAGATAATTCCAATATTTAATTTGGAAGTGCCAGTGGCATTAGAAGGAGTGAATCCTGAAATTTTAGATCCTAGATGTACTTATTTGGATGCTTCGGAATGGGATTCAAAAGCAAGTGATTTAGCGCAATTATTTGTCACCAATTTTGTTCAATATACCGATAACGAAGAAGGTAAGAACTTAGTAAAGGCAGGACCAGAATTGTAGGACATATTAATTCATAAAAAAAAGTCCTGAGTTTTCTCAGGACTTTTTTTATGTTTGAAAAGATTATTTTTCTTTATTTGCTTTAGCAATATATTTATCAATTGCCATAGTCATTGAAGGGGCTTCAGGCGTTGGAGCCATAATATCCACTCGAAGGCCGTGTTCCAAAGCTTCTTTCTGCGTAGAACTCCCAAACACAGCAATTCTAGTATTATTTTGTTTAAAGTCAGGAAAATTCTTGAATAACGATTTTATTCCTGTTGGACTAAAAAACGCTAAAATATCAAAATATACATCTGATAAATCCGTTAAATCGCTCATTACAGTTTTGTAAAATACTGCTTGAGTCCAATTCACTTTTAAATTATCTAAAATAATTTTTGCTTCAGCATTCAATTGATCTGAAGCTGGCAATAAGAATTTTTCTTCTTTATATTTTTTCAATAAAGTAGTTAAATCAATAAAGTCTTTTTGACCAACATAGATTTTACGTTTTCTGTACACCACATATTTTTGCAAATAGAAAGCTACCGCTTCAGATTGGCAAAAGTATTTCAAACCTTCAGGGATTTTATAACGCATTTCATCAGCTACCCTAAAGAAATGATCCACAGAATTCTTACTTGTTAAAATAATTGCTGTGAAATTATTTAAGTCAATTTTTTGAAGTCTAATTTCTTTTGCATTAACCCCTTCCACATGAATAAAAGGTCTGAAATCAATTTTAACTTTGTGTTTTTGTTGCAAATCAAAGTAAGGGGAATTGTCCACTTTAGGTTCAGGTTGTGACACCAAAATTGTTTTCACTTTCATACTTGACATTTTCTAAATATGCTAATTTTTTGTAAACCAATAATACATAAAATAGTAGGGAGCTATTTCAAGTGCGCAAAGATACAAAATAAAATAAAACAAGTTGCCAAAGAGAATATTTTGATAATTTTTTATAGACAATAAGTAAGTTAAAACATTGATAATCAATATTATAAATAGGAAAAACAATATTAAATTATGTGAAATGGAGTCATTATAATACAAAAAACAATTAATAGGCAACAGAAAAAGACCAATAAATGTTCGGTAACTAACCTTTTGAAGGTTAAATTGTTCCACAAATTCCTCAATATCAAATGCGGCGCCTATAATTTTTTCAATTAGATACTTCGATAAAATGAAAACGGTTAAGAAGGTAAATATTTGAATATATGAAATCCAATCGGTTTTGATTGTATATCCAAAACTGTTTAAAAGTAAATGGATAAAAAACGAAAAAGAGAGGATCTGAACAATAAATAAAAATATAGTAAACCAACTCATCATGAGTCCAGAATCCTTATAAACTTTTAAGTATTTATCAGAAACAATTAGTTTAATAAACTCACTAAATCTGTTTTCAAAAAGTGATTTTGACAAAGCAATTAAAACTAATGAAAATAAAAACAAAGCGGTTGCCCAATCTTTATTTTCAACTATTCGAGGATGTAGTACCTGTTCGATCATATCGGTGCAAAATTACTAAATTTTTCAACGGTTTCATTTATTATAGTATTATTATGATTCTTAAAACATAAAAAGTTTATTTTTGCAAAGAAATTGACTGATTAATTATGAGCAATAGTATTGTTATAATCCCTACATATAACGAGATTGAAAATATAGAAACCATCATCAGAACGGTATTTTCGTTGAATAAATCTTTTCATATACTCGTTGTTGATGACAATTCACCTGACAAAACTGCCGCAAAAGTGGTGGAACTTCAATCGGAATTTAAAGACCAATTATTTTTAGAAAATAGAGAAAAAAAATCAGGACTTGGAACTGCTTATGTTTTTGGTTTCAAATGGGCTTTAGATAGAAAATACGATTATATTTTTGAAATGGATGCCGATTTTTCTCACAATCCATCCGATCTAGAAAAATTATATCAAGCTTGTGAAGAAGGGGCAGAAGTTGCAATTGGTTCCAGATATGTAACCGGAGTAAATGTGGTAAACTGGCCTTTAAGTCGGGTATTATTGTCTTATTTTGCCTCCTATTATGTTAAGAAAATAACTGGAATGAAAATCCATGATGCCACCGCAGGATTTATGTGTTACAGAAGAAACGTATTGGAAAACATAAATTTAGATAAAATAAAATTTATTGGATATGCCTTTCAAATTGAAATGAAATACAGGGCCTATTGTAAAAATTTAAAAATAGTTGAAGTTCCAATAATTTTTACGGATCGAACTAAGGGACAATCAAAAATGAGCAATTCAATAATTAAAGAAGCTATTTTTGGAGTAATATCCTTAAGAATACGCCAATTATTTAATAGATTATAATCAATAAACGATGAAAAGGATTTTAATCAAAAACGCAAAAATTGTAAATGAAGGGTCAATTTTTGAAGGGGATGTATTAATAGAGAACGAATTTATAGTCGAAATTGCTGATTTCATTAGCGCAAAATCTTCCGATTGTAAAATAATTGATGCCGAAGGAAATTTCTTAATTCCAGGCGTTATCGATGATCAAGTTCATTTTAGAGAACCCGGATTGACTCACAAAGGCGATATCGAATCGGAATCTCGGGCAGCTGTAGCCGGAGGAATTACCTCATTTATCGAGCAACCCAATACCATTCCAAATGCGTTAACTCAAGAAATATTAGAAGAAAAATACCAAATTGCGGAGAACAATTCTTTTGCAAACTATTCTTTTATGATGGGCGCTAGCAACGATAATTTGGCAGAAGTTTTAAAAACAAATCCTAAAAATGTTGCTGGAATTAAAATATTTTTAGGATCCTCAACCGGAAATATGTTGGTGGATAATGAAGAAGTATTGGAGCGCATTTTTTCAAGTACTCCGTTACTAATTGCCGTTCATTGTGAAGATGAAATGACCATTAAAAACAATTTAGAAAAATTCAAGGAAGAATATGGCGAGGACATTCCTGTTCAAGCGCATCATTTAATTCGAAGTGAGGAGGCATGTTATTTATCTTCTTCAAAAGCAATTGCTTTAGCAAAAAAAACGGGAGCAAGACTGCACATTTTCCATCTTTCCACTGCGAAAGAAATGGATTTGTTTACCAATAAAATCCCGTTGGAAGAAAAGAAAATTACTGCTGAGGTTTGTATTCATCATCTTTGGTTTACCAATGCAGACTATGATACCAAAGGGAATTTTATAAAATGGAATCCTGCGGTAAAAACAGAAAACGATCGAAATGCACTTTGGGAAGCGTTGCTTGACGATAGAATTGATGTGATTGCTACAGACCACGCGCCGCACACATTGGAAGAAAAACAACAGTCGTATTTAAAGGCTCCTTCGGGCGGTCCATTAGTTCAACATGCAGTGGTAGCCATGTTTGAGGCGTATCTTCAAGGGAAAATTTCAGT
>CAIJFC010000043.1 GCA_903819815.1 uncultured Bacteroidota bacterium | reverse complement strand
TAAATGCTTTAAAAGAAATGAGTGCATAAAAAATAAAATTATGAAACTACTTACATACATATCAGGAGCTTTTTTTAGCTCAATTTCAGTAATTTTGCCTGTGGTTGAATTCTATGACAAAAGCAAATAATTTTTATAGGGTTCGTTATTTTCAATAACAGAACACATTCTTGCTACAATTTTATTTGAAATTGCATTTAGAACACTCATTTTAGATTTACCTTCTTCTACCTTTCGTTTGTAATAATCTTGCATTTCGCCTTTTAATTGGATTACCCTCATTGAGCAAAGAAATAATGAGCTTTTTAGTGTTTTATTGCCCATAAAATGTACTTGATTTCTGCCTCTAATACTTGTTCCAGATTGGTATGGGAATGGTGCAATACCACAATAACAGGCTAGTTGTTTTTTATTAGTGAACTTTTTAAATCCATTGGTAGTGCAATAGAAACTCAATGCAGTTAATAAACCCACACCAGGAACTGTTTGAAGTAAACTTATTTTTTGTTTAGCCTCTTCGTCTTTTTTTACTATTTCGGCAATGTCTTTTTCTATTAGTTTTAAACTTTTTGTAAGCCCGTCAATTGCAGCTTTGCAATGTTTTTTAGTAAATTTGCGGCATCATTTAATCCTATTGATTCCATTTCTTTTATGGGTTTTTGTAGGTTGGTTAAAGCATTCATTAAGCGGCTTCTATTACTTAATACATCTTGTAAAGTTTGAACAGTATTTGTCTTCTCATCATATTGCTCGGCATTATCCATAAATCTACAAGCATATTTTGCAATATCAATCGAGTCAGCGGCATCTGTTTTCCCTCTCTTTATTCCCGTGCTATGTTTAATAGAATAAGCATTCTCAACCCAAATATTAGTGGTGAATTTACTTAGATTGTTTACTAGTATTCGACTATACATGCCTGTATGTTCCATACAAATTAATAGCTCATCATTTAGGTTTTTAATACCTTGCTTCTTTAAAAATTTAATAAGCTGGCTAACACCTTTTTTGTTATTAGAAAAGCTTGAAGATACTGTATTGTTTATTGAACTAGCAGAAACAATAAGTGCTACATCGAATGTAAGTTTTGATACATCGATGCCTAAAATGTTTTGAAATGTTTTTTTCATATATTTGCTGTTAGAGAAATATGCTCCCAACAGAAAAACTGAATAAAACTGTACCCTTAATAATAGGCATTAAGCCTTAAATTCTATCTAGTTATATTCAGCAAAGGGCAGTAGAGGGTTAATTCAACAAATAGGCATCAAAACCTTGGTGTTTTCTTAAGTACCTCTTCTGCTCTCTGTTGTGAGAATATTATTTTATAAAAATAATATATTTTATTCTCACTGCAAGTCTAAAGGGTGTTTAGCAAAGCGTCACCAACAAGAATTGCAGTTTTTACCCTAACAATACTTTCCAGGCATCACTCACTTTAGATTCATTTAATAAATATTGAGCAAATCTGTGTAATTCAGTTTGAAGTTTTTGTGCATCATCGGCAAAACGCAAATGAATTTCGGACACATTTTTGTTCATGCG
>CAIJFC010000042.1 GCA_903819815.1 uncultured Bacteroidota bacterium | reverse complement strand
TTATTATGTCCACCATTATTTCTTATAAATCAATCTTTTTTTATTGTTTTCTTCAACATGGTCTGTTTCCCCCAAATTTTCAATTTCATATGGAGTAAATGCCAATGCGGTAGGTTCATCTATATTTTCTTCTTCTGTTAAATAAAATTCTTCATCTTCTGTAATTACTCTAATTCCAATAATTGCTCCTGCTTCAAAAAACAAATCATTATCTACCTGTCCTTCACGGAATAATTTAATACCATCGCCATATTCATCTTTGAATTTTTTTTCATCTTCGATTGAAAGCGACGGTTCCCATTCAATTTTATTAACTTCAATATTAGATCCGTCTGAGCCTTCTAAACCTAACCAACAATTATTACTGTCTATATCTTCTAATTCATTATCCGTTAACAAATTAATAAGTTCTTCCAAAGTTTCCTCCCAAATTAATTCCGCATTTTTTATCCATTCATCTGCATATAATATATAATTCTTTCCATTCCATATTCCAGCAACTGTTGCTTTATCATTTATTGACCATTTTTCAGAATCAAATCTTATTTCAATAATACTACTTTCATCAAGGTTTTTTAATTTATTAATAAAGGCTGTTTTGTCAATAAAAGTTATACTTTTATTGCTATCTAATTCTAAACCTTCTAAATATTCATCTTCATTATCTTCTTTAATACTACCATCCTCTAAATATTCTATAGGCTTTCCTATTATTTCATCGTCTTCATATTCGCCTTCTTTTTTTATCGTTCCTGAAGGATAAAATTCTTTAAAATGACCATTTTTATTTCCGTTTATTATTTCTACTGTTCGGATTAAAAAACCGTTTTCATCGAACGAATCAACCACACCATCTAATTGATGTCCGTTTTCATATCTAATAGCCACTTTTAATTGACAATTGTCATAGTATAATTTATAAATCCCATGACCTTTCCCATTTACAGCTTCTATTTCTTCTTTTACTGCGCCATTTTCGTGATATGTTTTTAAAATTTCGACTTTATAATCATCAGTGCTTATAATTTTCTTTTTTTGTGTAATAAAATAACAAAGGTTTTCATTTTGAGGATAACCAGCCAATTTCTTTAATTTTTTAAATGAAATAGTTTTTAAATTTTGAAAAAAAACTAAAGCTTCTTTGTGCGAATTAAATGAATTTAGAATATAAGTACTATTACCGCATCTTCCTGTTGTATCAACATTATCGGGTATTTCGATTACTCTGTACACTTCATTTGTATCTTTGTCAAATGAAATCCAAATTTTGTCATAACTATCTTGGAATTCAAAATCACAGTCTGTTTCAATAGAAAATATTGATATGTCTTCTAGCTCGTATTTATCTTCTATAGAAATGAAACATTCCATGTATGTAAATGAAATTTCTTCTTCTTCTTTCTGAGCTTCTTTTAACCAATTAGGGTCAATTAAAGCCAACTCCTCTGGACTTAATTTTGCAATTGCTTCAGCGAGTAGATCTTTATTAGATTTAACAACTTCATCTGAAACCTCTTTATCATCATCAAAAAACACATCTGAAGAAGCCATGTGATTATCTTCAGAACATATATAGTCTATTGTTACACTAATACACAACATATTCATAAAACTTTCGTCACTTATAAGTTCTTCTTCTAATATTATAAATGAAGTTGGGTCAAGCAGTTGCTCTGCATCTATATTAGCATCTCCCTCATAATAATATTCTTCAATCCATTCAATGGCTTTAGTAGAATCAACAGAGTCATTGTCTATAAAAATATCAAATAATTTAAAATTTACGACTAAAAATATTGTTTCGGGGTCTTCCTGACTTAATTCCCAATTAAACAATTGAGAATTACATTCTAGATATGTATTGTCATAACAAAGAACTAAATTATTTATATCTAAAAGTGATTGTTCTATTTTTGATTTTAATTCTTCATTAATATATAATGTTTTAGGAGAATCAATATCCCAAAAAATTGGTAATGAAGGAACTAAAGTCATTTCTGCTTGTTTGCAAAAAGCATAAAATAAATCTTTAAGATAAGATTCTAATATATAAATACTGAAAGAAATATCTCCGGGGTTGTCAAATTTCCAAACTATTTTATCATTTTCCAAAAATGGAGATAATAATATACCTTTTATGTCTATTGGTTTTTCGAGCGAATTGTAAAATAATTTAAAAATTTCTTCCATTTTTGTGTTTGTTTTTAAAGTTTTTTATATATTTAATAACTTACATAATTTACTTAATACCTAAAAAATTCATCATTTTATCTATTAATGTTGGATAAAAAGCCTTTCGTATCAATTTCCATAATTCAGGATCTTTGATTTGTATTAACATATTTACACCCTGTACATAATGACTATGGGTTATGTAAAACATACTATAAATGCCAAATTTAGAATCAATACTTTTCTGAGAAAGTATTTTTTCAATAATTGAATCTAAATTATCTTCTTTTGTTGCTAGTACTGCTCCTGGTACTTTTACCATTTTTATTTTTTTTAGGTTATTAAATAATATATTTTCTCATCAATTATGACGGATAAAAGTAACAAGTTTATAGAATCTAATTATCTATTTTTAACAAACTCCATTAACACTTTACCATCCTGAATTGCTGGTGTTGAATCCCTATGAACAAAACCATTTGGAACTTTATTAGAAGTTTTTAGAGAATAGCAATTAATGTAAATTTTGGCCAACTTATTCCCTCCAAATGAATAAAGATTATAAACATCAATGTGCCCTTTGATATTTGGGGCTGAAGTTGAAGCCGCAATAGGTTCATTTAATGATTTGCTTGACCCAATTAGAGTTTCATCAGAATCAATCGTTCTTTGAAAAGTTACTGGATTATAAGTTTTTGTTCCAGAACCTGACACCGAAGTATATTCATACCTTAGTTTGTCTATATAGGCTGGAATATTATCAATCCCGTTAACAGGAATTGGATTTGTTTTGATTAAGCCAAACTCTCCAATTCCGTTAGGGTTTTCATCTAAAAACGAATCATCATGTTCAGAAGAAATTATCATCTCATGCATCATGCTTCTTTTTTCTTGAATAATTGATAGCAGTCGAATTTTATTAAATTTTTCTGCTTTTTTCTCCTCAGGAGATTTACTTTTAAAAAAATCAAATAGTCCCATTTTTTTATTTTTTTTAATTAATTTATATATTATCAAATCCTTCTCGTACCCAGATTGTAAATGCTATTTTATTTTACTTAAAAAGTTGCTTTAGCTAAAGTAATATAATTCCTATTATAAGTTGGTTTTTAGTATTGCATTTTGATTTTCTCATGATTTAAAATTTAACTTTTAATACTTTTTCAATTGTTTGTTCATAATGACCGCAATTAATAACTGGCAAGAAATTGGGTTCTAAACTATCACCCCAGTAAAAAGTCCTTTTTGGATTTTTTGGATGAACTCTTCTGGCAAAAAAAACATTGTTTAAAAAGTTTTCAAATTCTTCCTTATCTGTTATTATTAAACTCTCAAAGTGATTCGTTCTCTTAAATTCTTGAATTATTCCCTTTGAAATTTCATTTCTATCTTTTCCTTGTAACCCAATCCAACAGTGAAGTTGTTCGAAGTGATGTTTAAGAAAAGTTTCGAATATGGTTGCGGTTTGAGGCATTTCATAAATATAAATTTTCGGATTTCCATAAATAATTTTAAGCATTAAATAATCAACACGTCTATCATATTTACCTGTCAATTTATCATTAAGTAGAGATGATTTTCTAATTCTGTCACTTTTTCCACTTGTAGTACCCCAAGAAAATATTTCAGAACTTTCATTCCAAATAATGAAATATACATATTGACCATTACTTTTTTTAAATGATCTCCAATCTTCATTATTATGTATCAATTTAAAATCAACACAACTTTGATTTAAGTAGTCTAATGAAAATTGTATTTTACTCATAGTATTTTTATTTAAACGGTTATTTCAAATTTAAAATAAATATAGTAAAGTC
>CAIJFC010000041.1 GCA_903819815.1 uncultured Bacteroidota bacterium | reverse complement strand
GAATGAAGAGAAAAAGCAGCCACCAAACAATAGGAATACTCTCCACCCAAAAGTCAGTGTAATATCTTGAACGGTTTTCAGTAGTAAAAAATAGAAAAACCCCAATGACAATTGCAATTAAAAAATTCAATTGCAATTCTACAAATTGAAAATTCCTATTAAAAAAGGCCAATCCACTGAAGATAACCAACAAAATGAAACCTAGAGTTTTTGTATTCTTTACCCCAATTTGTTGAGGTACCGTTTTTAAATGTGGATCGTCATTTTTTAAATCTTTAATCTCAAAAATTAATATTAAAGAAAAAATTATAAGCAATCGCTGTAGGATTAGTATTGCTATTTCAGGTTGTATTTTATATCCAGAATTTAGTATTGGCAAAATTAAAGTCACGCCAACCCAACATATGGCTACGATGTATATTTTAAAACCAGCCCAATTTCGAGCATTTTTTTTATTTGGAAAAAAGGGCAGGGTATATAATATCGTTAATATTAAAACTAAGCCCGCTATAATTTTTGTGATATTTTGAAGCGATAGGAAGTTGTAAAATCCAAAAAATAAAGATATAAAACTGAGGCCTGCGATTGCTTTTAATTTCCAACGCAAGTTATTTTTTTTGGATCGAGCCAAAGCATCAAATTTTACAAAATTATAGCCGGCAATTGTTCCAAAAAAAGCAAATAAGGCGACTGAATAATTTATTGAAATGTTTAAGATTAAGTAAGTGTAATTTACAAGTGCAAAGCATGATAAAGCAACATGAATACTAGAATCGAGGTAAAAATCAAAAAATTGTTTTAAAGACTTCATTAAACAAAAATAATCAAAGTGTTAATAAGAATGGCTTTTAGTTGAAAAATAGTTAGAAATTGGCATTTAAAAACCCTTAAAATTACTAATATAATACATAAATTTGCACATCTAAATAACAATACTTTTACTATTATATGAAAACAGATTCTTTTGCTTTAAGACATATTGGACCAAATGAAAATGAGCTTCAACATATGCTGAAAACAATTGGTGCCGAGTCACTTAATCAATTGATTCTTGAAACTATTCCAGAAGATATTCGATTAAAAAAACCACTGAATTTAGCACCTGCGATGACGGAATATGAATTTTCAAATCATATTGCTGAATTGGGAAATAAAAATAAAGTGTTTAAAACTTACATCGGATTAGGTTACAATCAAGCGATTGTGCCTGCTGTAATTCAAAGAAATATTTTTGAAAATCCGGGTTGGTATACAGCCTACACTCCCTATCAAGCTGAAATAGCTCAAGGACGTTTGGAAGCAATTTTGAATTTCCAAACTATGGTTATTGAATTAACAGGAATGGAAATTGCAAATGCTTCGTTACTTGATGAAGGTACCGCTGCCGCTGAAGCAATGGCCCTTTTATTTGACGTTAGAACTCGTGATCAAAAGAAAAATAATACTTGCAAATTCTTCGTTTCTGAAGAAATTTTACCTCAAACATTATCGGTTTTAATTACCCGTTCGGCTCCAATTGGTGTTGAATTAGTGGTTGGAAATCATGAAACTTTTGATTTCTCATCCGATTATTATGGTGCGATTTTACAGTATCCAGGGAAATTTGGACAAGTACATGATTACGCTTCTTTTATTGCTAAAGCTAAAGAAAATGAAATTAAAGTTGCCGTTGCAGCTGATATTTTAAGCTTAGTAAAATTAACTCCTCCAGGTGAAATGGGTGCTGATGTAGTTTTAGGAACTACCCAACGTTTTGGAATTCCTTTGGGTTATGGCGGTCCACACGCGGCTTATTTTGCCACAAAAGACGAGTATAAAAGAAGTATGCCAGGAAGAATCATAGGGGTTACGGTTGATACCAATGGAAACCGTGCGTTAAGAATGGCATTACAAACGCGTGAACAACACATTAAAAGAGACAAAGCGACATCTAATATTTGCACAGCACAAGTATTATTGTCTGTAATGGCAGGAATGTACTCTGTTTTTCACGGTCCAAAAGGATTAAAATATATTGCAAATAAAGTGCATGCTTCTGCAGCAACATTAGCAAATGAGTTGAAGAAATTAGGTTATGAACAAACCAATAATGCCTTTTTTGATACCATTGTAGTAAAAGCAGATGCTAAGAAAGTGAATGAATTGGCATTGAAAAATGAAATTAATTTCTATTATATTGACGATACTACAATTTCAATTTCTTTAAATGAAACGACTAGTATTTCCGATTTAAATAAAATTATTGAAATTTTTGCTGCAGCAAATGGAACTCAGGCTACGACAATTCTAGAATTAACTTCAACAGATCATTTTCCAGAACATTTAATTAGAACTTCAGAATTTTTAAAACACGAGGTGTTTAATAGATATCATTCAGAATCTGCAATGATGCGTTACATTAAAATGTTAGAAAGAAAAGATTTAGCTTTGAATCATTCCATGATTTCGCTGGGTTCTTGTACAATGAAATTGAATGCAGCAGCTGAAATGTTGCCTTTGAGTAATCCAATGTGGAATAATATTCACCCATTTGTCCCTCTAGATCAAGCGCAAGGCTATAAAGAAATGTTGACTAAATTAGTGCAACAATTAAATGAAATTACCGGTTTTGCAGGAACTACTTTACAACCTAATTCTGGAGCACAAGGAGAATATGCTGGACTAATGGTTATTCGAGCTTACCATCATTCTCGTGGTGACCACCATAGAAATATTGCCCTAATTCCATCTTCAGCTCACGGAACGAATCCGGCGTCTGCAGCGATGGCTGGCATGAAAGTTATTGTTACCAAAACACTTGAAAACGGAAATATTGATGTAGATGATTTACGTGAAAAAGCAATTTTATATAAAGACGAACTTTCTTGTTTAATGGTAACTTATCCTTCTACGCATGGAGTTTTTGAAAGTGCTATTAGAGAAATTACTCAATTAATTCACGATAATGGAGGTCAGGTTTATATGGATGGTGCCAATATGAATGCACAAGTAGGATTAACAAATCCTGCTACTATTGGTGCCGATGTATGCCACTTGAATCTTCATAAAACATTCGCAATTCCACATGGCGGTGGAGGTCCTGGAGTTGGCCCAATTTGCGTAGCCCCACAATTAGTTCCGTTTTTACCTTCAAATCCTGTCGTTTGTACTGGAGGAGAAAACGCCATTACGGCAATATCTGCAGCCCCTTGGGGATCAGCATTAGTATGTTTGATTTCTTATGGATACATTTCAATGTTGGGTGCAGAAGGAGTTACCAATGCCACTAAATATGCTATTTTGAATGCAAATTATATTAAAGAACGTTTGAACGGTCATTATGATACTTTATATTCAGGTGAAATGGGACGTGCCGCTCACGAAATGATTATAGAATGCCGACCATTTAAACAAAAAGGAGTTGAAGTTACCGATATCGCAAAACGTTTGATGGATTATGGTTTTCATGCCCCTACAGTTTCTTTTCCAGTTGCAGGAACCATGATGATAGAGCCTACAGAAAGTGAAAATTTAGAAGAGTTGGATCGTTTTTGCGATGCGATGATTGAAATTAGAAAAGAAATTGAAGCAAGCACAATTGAAGATCACGATACGGTATTGAAAAATGCCCCACATACTTTAATGATGGTTACCGCGGATGTTTGGAATTTTCCTTACACACGTGAAAAAGCGGCTTTTCCATTAGAATACATTTCTGAAAATAAATTTTGGCCTACCGTTAGAAGAACTGATGACGCCTACGGAGATAGAAACTTAGTTTGTTCTTGCGCTCCAATTGAAGCCTATATGGAAAGTTAAAAACAAAATAATTATTAAGTTAAATCCATCTCTAAAGTCAAATTTCGAGATGGTTTTTTTTATATTTGAATATGAAAGACATAGAAAACCAAAAGGACTTATATTTTTTAGTAGATCATTTTTATCAAAGATTATTATCAGATTCTTCCATTAGTTATATTTTTACAGATGTTGTGAAAATTAAACTGGAAGAACATTTGCCGATATTGGTAACATTTTGGTCACAAGCTATTTTCGATACCGGAGGATATTTCAATAATCTAACAAAAATTCACTTGGATATTAATGAAAAAGAAAAGCTAACACCTGAATTATTCTCCATTTGGTTGAGCCATTTTAATGCCGCTGTAGATGATAATTTTATTGGAATTAATGCGGAAAAAATAAAAACTCAAGCTTTAAGTTTAGCGACCGTAATGCAAATAAAAATAAATATTGATAATAAAAATAAATAATCAATAAGTATTGAACTCAAAATTTGCTTAATTCATAATTACACTCCTCTCAAGGTTAATTTATCGTTAATTGATAATTTTAATTATTAAATTAGCTTGTAATTAAATTTCAAAACGATGAACATAAAAATAACGGGATCTGGAAGTTACATACCAGAAATAGTTGTAAGCAATTTAGATTTTAGCGATCATCATTTCATGAACGAAGACGGTACCCCATTTGCTTATAGCAATGAAACTGTAATAGGAAAATTTAAAGGGATAACAGGAATTGCCGAAAGAAGGTATGCCGAACCCTCAATTATTACTTCCGACATGGCCTATTTGGCTTCTGATAAAGCAATAAAAAATGCAGGTATTGACCCTGAATCGTTAGATTATATTATAGTTGCTCATAATTTTGGTGACATAAAAAGCGGCACCATTCAATCGGACGCATTGCCCTGTTTAGCAGCTCGCGTAAAAAACAAATTACAAATCCAAAACCCAAAATGCGTCGCCTTTGATATTCTTTTCGGATGTCCAGGATGGATTGAGGGAATGCTTCAAGCCTATGCCTTAATAAAGTCGGGGATGGCACAAAAATGTTTGGTTATTGGGGCAGAAGCATTATCAAGAGTGGTGGACCCTCACGATCGAGATTCTATGATTTATGCTGATGGAGCAGGAGCAACCATAGTAGAAAATACCGATGAAAATTGCGGAATTTTATCTTACGAAAGTGCGTCCTATACTTATACTGAAAAAGATTACCTTTTTTATGGAAAATCGTACAATACTAATTTAGATCCGGATGTTTTTTATATAAAAATGCATGGTAGAAAAATTTACGAATTTGCTTTAAGCAATGTGCCTACCGCCATGAAAAGCTGTTTGGAAAAAAGTGGTATTGCAATTGAAGAGGTGAAGAAAATTCTAATTCACCAAGCCAATGAAAAGATGGATGAGGCTATAATCAATCGTTTTTATAAATTATACAACCAAACTCCACCTGAAGGAATAATGCCTATGAGTATTAACTTTTTAGGAAATAGTAGTGTGGCTACAATTCCAACATTATATGATTTATTAGTGAATAATCAACTTGAAAATCATGAAATAAAAAAAGGTGATGTTTTACTTTTTGCTTCTGTAGGCGCAGGTATGAATATCAACGCTTTTGTTTACAGGTATTAGAATCGCAATTTCTGAATCGTTTTTTCCAGCCAAAAATGGTAAGAATAAACTAATTTTAGTTTGTAAATAACCAATAGATTTAATGATAAGCAAAAAACGGTTTTGTAAATTAAATTCAATAAATGGTTGTTTAAAATCGGCAAATAGTAACTAATAAATAGCACTGAAGAAAATACAAATATCAGTTTTATATACGAATTATCGAAAGGTAGAATTTTGAATTTCTCATAAATAAATAGCAATTTTGAAAAATTAAAAAGCAACATTGAAATTAACGATGCCACAGCAACACCCTCAATTCCGTAGTTTAATACCTTGATAAATAGAATATTAAGAGAAACATTCAATAAAATTAGCAATCCTATCGCAATCAAATTGAATTTATAATATTTAGAATACGTAATAATTTCGCCATTAAATCCAGTTCCCATATTTATCAAAACATTGAATCCCAAAATTAAAATCACGGGAATGGAATCCATTAAATTTTCATGTGTGGGTAATAGCATAAATAAATTCTCAATTCCTAAGAAAACGCAACTGTAAAGAAGCGCTCCAATAAAGAAAAGTAGCTTAGAAATCTCTTTGTATTTTAAATCGAGTTCTGAAATTTGATTGTTTTTTATAAAGTTTGAAACTATCGGCGCATACAAAATAAAAATTCCAGTAGCAGGAACCGCTAGGGCTGAAGCCAATGTAACTCCGATACTGAAAGTGCCATTTGCTTCCATGGAAATGAATTTTGGAATCATGATGGAGTCAATTCTAAAGGCAAATACAGAACCTAAACTTCCAGCAAATGCAAACATTGAAAAGCGGTACATTTCTTTCTTACTGATTTCTGAAAATAACGATTTGAATTCGAATTTAAATTTTGGTTTGAAGTAATAAAACAGGTAAATCCCAATTAAAACTACTATCAATCCATAGGTAATAATATAGAAAAGTAACGATTCTTGGATAGTATAAAATTGGTTTAACACCAATATAAAAACCAATGGTAATATAAGTTTCGGAATAATATTATCAAATAATGTGGGGATTGCTATTTTTCCAATTATGGTTGATTGTTTTTTAAACAAATCAATTAAAGCAAGTGATAATCCAATTGGGAAAGCCAAATAAATATATTTAAAACCAGATAAAGCTGGAATTAATGAAGCCAAACCTATTATTGAAAGTAACATTAATCCTATTGAAAAAATGGACAAGACACTATAGGAGAAAAGTTGTTTTTCTTGATTTGAATCTAATTTTGGTCCAAATTTGATTAGTGTTTGGGAAGCTCCTAAAAGCATTATTGGAAATAATATTTGCGCTAAAGATTCTACATATCTGAAAATCCCAAGCATTTCTTTATTTTTAGGATAAATGAAAAGGGTGGAAATGATTCCGATAAGTATTCCTACATAATTAATTATGGTAAAGAAAATAGCTTGTTTGTGAGTTTCCTTATTTGACATAATTATAGCGGTAAAACACCATTTATACCTTTAATTGAATTCAATCTGATTTTTAATATCGTTCTAATATTCAAAAGTAAGTTAAAATAATACAATAGGAGTTTAATAAATAAAGAAATTGTTTTTAATACTCCTTGACTTGAAAAATGAAATTTCGATAATCCAAAAACCGATTTTAATCCTTGAAATAGTGAGATTAAAAGGAAATTATTACAATTAATCATCTGATTTAAAACCAAATACTTGGATTGTAATTCTATTTTATTTGAATTTAATTTCACCATTCGATCATGACAAATAGCAGCATTTTTCACAACTCCAATTTTAAATCCGTGGTATTTAACTCTATCACAAAAATTTCTATCTTCACCATAATGATTAAATATTGGATCAAAATAGCCTGTTTTTGAAAAACAATCTTTTGAAACTAACCAAGATGCGGCGTTAATAAATGGTACAATTCGAAGAGATTCTGAGTCCTCTTCTTTATTGTATCTATTGAAATAGGTATTAAAATTCTCATCTAATGTTGTTTCATCAGCTGAATAATGCAAAGGACTTACGATGCCCAAATTCGGATTTTTGAATAAGACTTCAGCTAAATTGGAAATCGTATTTTCATAAATCCAAGTATCTTGATTTAATAAGAAAATGGCGTCGGCACCTTTTTTAATAGCCAAATCAATTCCAATAGTATTGGCTTTGCCAAAACCTAAATTATTTTTATTTTGAATAAGTTCAATAGCGCTGAATTCCTTTATTATATTGATTGTTTCGTCTGTTGATGCGTTGTCAACGATAATGATATCAATAGGAAAATTTGAATTTAGCAGAGAATTCAAATTCTTTTTTATCCAAATTTCCCCGTTAAAAGTAACAATAACAACAGCTATTTTCTTTTTCAAATGAAAGTTATTTTTTAATCACTACAAAAATAATGATATTTGCAGTAGACTTTATAAAAAAATGAAATATTACCTAATTATTCCTGCTCATAATGAAGCCGATTTTATAGCTTTAACTTTAGAATCTTTAGTTTCACAATCTGTTGCTCCCTCAAAAGTGGTGGTTGTGAATGATAATTCTACCGATGAAACTGCCGCAATAGTTGAAAGTTTCATCAAAGAACATAGTTATATTTCATTAGTAAATAAAACTTCAGAGGCGATTCATATGCCAGGAAGTAAAGTAATTCAAGCTTTTCATAAAGGATTTGAAACTATTGATTCAGAATATGATATTGTTGTAAAATTGGATGCCGATTTGATTTTGCCTGTGAATTATTTTGAAACAATTTTAGCTCATTTTAAAAGTGATAGTAAAATTGGAATGGTTGGCGGATTCGCCTACATTGAAAAAAATGGAGAATGGATATTGGAGAATTTAACAGATAAAGACCATATTCGAGGGGCTTTTAAAGCCTATAGAAAAGAGTGTTTCCTTGAAATAGGGAATTTAAAACCAGCCATGGGTTGGGACACCCTTGACGAATTGCTTTGTAAATTTTATGGTTGGAAAGTAGTTACCGATGCTACTTTAAAAGTCAAACATCTAAAACCTACCGGTGCCAATTATAATAAAACCGCAAGATTTAAACAAGGGGAAGCATTCTATACAATTGGTTATGGTTTTTTTATTACAGCAATTGCTTCTTTGAAATTGGCTTTTTTGAAAGGAAAACCGTTCTTATTTTTTGATTATATTCAAGGTTTTTGGAAAGCAAAATTAAATCATAAACCACTATTAGTTACTGATGAACAAGCAAAATTCATAAGGAATTATCGATGGAAAAAGATGAAAGAAAAAATCTTTAAATAATCAAATGGTTGATTTTTTAAAATTAACATCGCTATTAATTCAAAAGTCACAACTTATCGTTAATTTCGCTAATATATTTATTCTATGATGCTCCTTCGTTACATATCACAAATCGGAAAATACTTCATTATGTGGGGTGAAATTTTCAAAAAGCCAACTAAATGGTCGGTTATGAAAGTTCTCATTTATAAAGAAATTGACGATTTAATTATTGGATCATTAGGAATTGTAACGTTTATATCCTTTTTTGTCGGTGGAGTAGTAGCAATACAAACAGCTTTAAATTTAACGAATCCATTAATTCCAAAATATTTAATTGGATTTGCAACTCGACAATCTGTAATTTTAGAATTTGCACCTACTTTTATTTCTATTGTAATGGCAGGAAAAATGGGGTCATTCATTACGTCAAGTATCGGAACCATGCGTGTTACAGAACAAATTGATGCTTTGGAAGTGATGGGTGTTAACTCCTTAAATTATTTGGTTTTTCCTAAATTAGTTGCGCTATTATTGTATCCTTTTCTAATTGGAATTTCAATGTTTATAGGAATTCTTGGAGGTTATATTGCGGCAGTTTATGGAGGCTTTGGAACTGAAGCTGATTTTGTTTCCGGTCTGCAACAAAAATTTATACCATTTCATATCGCCTACGCATTTATAAAAACATTTATTTTCGGACTTATCCTAGCTACAATCCCTTCTTTTCATGGTTATTATATGAAAGGCGGCGCTCTTGAAGTGGGTAAAGCGAGTACCGTTTCATTTGTTTGGGCTTCAGTTTCAATTATTGCAGTGAATTATATTTTAACGCAACTCCTTTTGACCTAATGATAGAAATTAAGAATATAGAAAAGTCATTTGGCGAAAGCAAAGTCCTTAAAGGAGTTTCGACTATTTTTGAGACCGGTAAAACCAATTTAATAATTGGACAAAGTGGATCTGGTAAAACAGTTTTACTAAAAAGTTTACTAGGAATTCATTCGCCAGAAGTGGGTATAATTTCATTTGATGGAAGAATTTATTCTAATTTATCTGCAGAAGACAAAAGAGAATTACGAACAGAAATTGGTATGGTTTTTCAAGGAAGCGCCCTTTTTGACTCCATGACAGTGGAAGAAAACGTAGGGTTTCCCTTAAAAATGTTTACTAATAATTCAAAATCTGAAATTCAAGACCGAGTAAATTTTGTTCTTAAAAGAGTAAATTTAGTTGATGCAAACGGAAAATTTCCCGCAGAAATATCTGGAGGAATGCAAAAACGAGTTGCCATTGCAAGAGCTATTGTAAATAATCCGAAGTATTTATTTTGTGACGAACCCAATTCGGGTTTGGATCCAAATACGGCGATTTTAATTGATAATTTGATTAAAGAAATCACGGAAGAATACAATATTACAACCGTAATAAATACTCATGATATGAATTCTGTTATGGAAATTGGAGAAAAAATCATTTTCCTTAAAAACGGATTAAAAGCTTGGGAAGGTACTAAAGAAGAAATCTTCAGAACCGATAACGAAGCCATTGTTGATTTTGTTTATTCTTCTAATTTGTTTAAAAAAGTTCGTGAAGCCTACCTATTGGGTAAATAATTTACTGTTTTAAACTAGCTACTAAACCTTTTATTTCCTGTTCTTTTGATTTTGGATAAATGAGCAATGTAGTGTCTTTATCAACCACAATAAAATCTTCTAATCCGTCAATAATTACTAATTTATCTTTCGAAGTACTGATAATATTATTAGAAGAATTTTTCAATAAAACAGTTGCATTTACAACGGCATTATTATTTTCGTCTTTATCTAATTTTTCATGTAATGAACCCCAAGTTCCTAAATCATTCCAATCGAAAGTTGCAGGTAAAACATAAACGTTTTTCGCTTTTTCTAAAATGGCATAATCGATAGATACATTCTCAGCATTTGCATAATTTTCATTTATAAATGCAGCCTCAGAAGTGGTGTTGTAATTTTCAAATCCTTTCAAAAATAAGCCTGTCATTTGAGGTTGGAATTTTTCAAAGGCTTCAACTATAGATTTTACGGACCAAATAAAAATCCCTCCATTCCATAAAAAATTTCCACTAGCAAGAAATGATTTTGCAGTTTCGTAATCGGGTTTTTCGCGAAATTGACTTACAGTTTTTATTGGATTTAAATCCGATTTATTGTATTCAATATATCCAAAACCAGTATTTGGAAAAGTAGGTTTTATTCCTAAAGTCATCAACGAATCTTCATTGGAACAAAAGTCAAAACATTGTTTTAAATTTTCTGTAAAAAGGGTCTCGTCTTCGATCCAATGGTCGCTAGGAGCCACTACCATTACAGCATCCGGATTTTGTTTTTTTATTTTTAATGAAGCATACAATATACAAGGAGCAGTATTTCTCATCGCAGGTTCCAATAAAACTTGCTCTTGTTTTACCATTGGCAATTGTTCTAAAACCAAGCTGTTGTATTTTTCATTGGTTAGAATTAAAATATTTTCAACAGGAATAAGCTTCGATAATCTACTAAATGTTTTTTGGATTAGGGTGTCACCTGATCCAAGCATGTCATGAAATTGTTTTGGAAATTCCGTTGTACTTACAGGCCAAAATCTAGAGCCAACTCCACCAGCCATTAGTATGGCATAATAATTTTTATTCATTTTTAATTTTTTAAAAGCTCTACTTCGGCATTTGGATTAAATAAATAAATTCTCCCCGAATTTATTTCTACACATTCGTATCTTTTTACTCTTTGCGCCATTTTTTTGAAAATCTTGCCATTTGATATTCTAAAAACACTTCCGTAAGGGATTTCAAATATATAATTTTTATCGTTTTGTTCGTCATATTGTTTTAATGCCAATGATAATGTTGCATCAGTATCGCTACTCGCTGTAGGGTTTTTAAAATGCCGTGCCAATAAAGGCAATAAATTGGGTGGGAATATTTCAGGACGTATATAAGGAACCATTAAAATTTGAAAGCTATATTTCCATTTATCACCGTGGGGTTTAATATTTCTGCCAAATTTTTCAAAGGCAACCAAATGAGAAATTTCGTGAATTAATGTAATTAGGAATTTGTATTTGTTCAAATTGGCATTTATAGTAATTTCATGTTTTCCATTACTGCCTTTTCTATAATCGCCATGTCTAGTAACCCTTTCGTTAACAATTTTAAGGTGAACTTGATTGGCAACAATAAGATCAAACACCGGTTTTACAGCGTTTTCAGGAATATATTTTGATAATGTTTCGTTCAAGAATATGTTTTTTATGGATTTGATGTTGTTACCTGTAATACTTTTCCGTTGTAATATTTATTTCCTTTTAAGGTGAAATCAAAAATATAGTTTGCCATTTCAATTGCTGTTAATGGAGCTTGATATCCTGGGAATGCTTCTTCCAACATTTCTGTTTGCACAGCTCCTAAAGCCAATACATTAAATGAAATACCTCTTTCTTTGTATTCTTCTGCAAGTAATTCTGAAAGAGTAATTACGGCGCCTTTACTAGAACTATAGGCAGATAAACCTGCAAATTTCATACTACCTTGAATGCCGCCCATACTACTTATTGTTACCACGTGGCTTCCTTTTTGAAGGAACGGCAAACAAATTCGGGTCAAATTGGCAACTCCAAAAACATTTACTTTGTAGATATTTTCAAATTCTTCTGATGTGGTTTCTTCAAATGGTTTCAATAATAAAGCACCTGCGTTGTGAACAATAGCGTCTATTTTTCCCCAAGAAGTAGCTAAAAATTGTTCGACTTGCGACAAATCTTCCTCTTTTGATAAATCTAAAGAGAGACAAGTAACATTACGATTTTCAATTAATATTTGAGGTGTTTTTCTAGACAGCGCCAAAACTTGGTGACCAGCATTTGCAAATTGCAATGCTAATTCTAATCCAATCCCTCTTGAAGTACCTGTAACTATTATGTTTTTCATGAGGCTAAATTAAATAAAATTTCATAAATATCTTAAGGTTTTCGTATATACAATTATAATTTTAAAATAATTAAAATTATCTAAATCCTTTAATAATTTCAAAGTAAATCTAATCTTAATTTCTTATTTTTGACAAGGTTAAAATTTATTATTGAAATCTCGCTAAATGAAACGATTTTTATTTTTATTTATATACTTAATTCCAATTTTTGCAATTTCTCAAACGGATTTCGATAAAGCAGAGAAATTATACTCTTCAAAGAATTTTGAGCAATCAAAAGTGTTGTTTCAAAATTATTTGAAAGATAATCCAAATAATATAAAAACAATTGAATATCTTGGTGATATTGCAGGACAAAATAAATCTTGGGATAATGCCATTTATTATTATAATAAATTGAAACAATTAAAACCTACGGAAGCTAATTATCATTATAAATATGGTGGCGTCATGGGAATGAAAGCTAAGGAAAGTTATAAGTTTAAGGCACTTGGAATGATTTCAGAAATAAAATCTTCATTTGAAAAAGCAATTTCCTTAAACCCAAAACACATTGAAGCTAGAGCGGCTTTAGTTGAATTTTATTTGCAATTGCCTGGTATTGTTGGAGGAAGTGAAAAAAAGGCATTGCTTTATGCAAATGAAATTGCTCAAATATCGGCTGTTGACGGGTATCTTTCTAAAGGTCATATTGCCGAATATTTTGGAAGATTTAAAGAAGCTGAAATTCAATATAAAAAAGCAATTGAAATTAGTAAGTCTAAAAATTCCTATCGAATCTTAGCTAATTTGTATAAAAATAAAATGGGACAGCCGGAAAAAGCAAAGTCAATTTTAGAAGAAATAAAAAATTAAGAAATTATATATTCATAAATAAGTTAAATAATGCGTACTCATTTTATAGCAATTGGAGGAAGCGCGATGCACAATTTAGCATTGGCATTACATAATAAAGGATATCAAGTCACAGGTAGTGACGATGCTATTTTTGAACCCTCAAAATCCAGATTAGAAAAAAAAGGAATCCTGCCGGAGCAATTGGGCTGGTTTCCTGAAAAAATATCTTCCGATATTGATTC
>CAIJFC010000040.1 GCA_903819815.1 uncultured Bacteroidota bacterium | reverse complement strand
TTACGTCAGGTTTACGAGCAAATGGCTGAACCTCGTTGGGTAATAGCAGTTGGAGCTTGCGCTTCATCAGGAGGGATTTTCGATACCTATTCTGTACTTCAAGGAATTGATAAAGTGATTCCTGTTGACGTTTACGTTCCAGGATGTCCTCCAAGACCGGAACAAATTGTAGATGGCGTGATGAAATTGCAAGAATTGGTTAGATCCGAATCGGTACGAAGAAGAAGTTCTCCAGAATACCAAGAATTATTAGCTTCTTATAACATCAAATAATGGCTTTAGAAACCTCTGAAATTCAAGAAAAATTAGTTGCAACATTTGGCGAAAGCGTGTTTAATTTCACACAAGAAAAATCTATTTTCTCACTTGAAGTTGCTTCCGATAAAATTACCGCGGTTTTACTTTTTTTAAAAAATGATGAAACGTTGCGTTTTAACTTTTTAACCGATTTGTGTGGAATTCACTATCCTGATAATGAGGAAAGCCATCAATTTACAGTAGTTTACCACCTTCATAATTGGATTGATAACGTAAGAATCAAAATAAAAGCCTACTTGCCAGGTTCTAATCCTGAAATTAAAACGGTATCTACTATTTTTCTTTGCGCCAATTGGATGGAAAGAGAAACGTATGATTTTTACGGAATTAACTTTATAGGCCATCCACAATTGAAACGAATTTTGAATATGGATGAGATGATATCTTTTCCAATGAGAAAAGAATTCCCAATGGAAGACGGAGGAAGAACAGACAAAGACGACCGATTTTTCGGTAGAACAACAAACAATGCATAATTAACAATGAATAATTGATAATTACTGAAAAAAGTAAAAGTCAATTTAATTTAAATCATGAATTATCAATTTTTAATTATCAATTTTTAATTATAGATGTCAGAACTATTATTACCACCAGAGCATCGATATGCTGAAATAGTAAAAAAACGTCAAAATGAAGATGGAAGCGAGCTTTCAATTCTAAATTTAGGCCCAACCCACCCTGCGACTCACGGTATTTTCCAAAATATTTTGTTGATGGATGGAGAGCGAATTTTAGAAGCGGAACCTACTATTGGATACATCCACAGGGCGTTTGAAAAAATTGCTGAAAACCGACCTTTTTACCAAATAACCCCACTTACGGATAGGATGAATTACTGTTCGTCGCCAATCAACAATATGGCTTGGTGGATGACTGTTGAAAAATTATTAGATGTTGAAGTTCCTAAAAGAGCACAGTATTTAAGAGTTATCGTAATGGAATTAGCGAGAATTACCGATCACTTGATTTGTAATTCAATTTTAGGAGTGGATACAGGAGCTTACACTGGCTTCTTGTATGTATTCCAATTTAGAGAAAAAGTTTACGAGATTTACGAAGAAATTTGTGGTGCTCGATTGACAACAAATATGGGAAGAATTGGTGGTTTCGAAAGAGATTGGTCACCGGAAGCTTTCCGCAAATTGGATGTGTTTTTGGAAGAATTTCCAGTGGCATGGAAAGAATTTGAAAACCTATTTGAAAGAAACAGAATATTTATTGATAGAACGGTAAATGTGGGTCCAATATCTGCTGAAAAAGCAATTTCTTACGGATTTACAGGTCCAAATTTACGTGCTGCCGGTGTTGATTATGATGTTCGTGTGGCGCAACCTTATTCTTCTTATGAAGATTTTGATTTCAAAATTCCTGTTGGAAAATCCGGTGATACTTACGATCGTTTTTGCGTTCGTAATGCCGAAGTATGGGAGAGTTTGAGTATTATTCGTCAAGCTTTAGATAAAATGCCTGCTGGAAATGAATTCCACGCAGACGTTCCGGCTTATTATTTACCTCCCAAAGAAGACGTTTATCACGATATGGAATCTTTGATTTACCATTTCAAAATTGTAATGGGTGAAGTTCCTGTTCCAGTTGCAGAAATATACCACGCAGTGGAAGGTGGAAATGGAGAATTAGGATTTTATTTAGTAACCGATGGAAGTAGAACGCCATACCGATTGCATTTCAGAAGACCTTGTTTTATTTATTATCAAGCCTATCCTGAAATGATTGTAGGAGCATTATTATCCGATGCGATTGTTATTTTGTCGAGTTTGAATGTTATTGCAGGAGAATTAGACGCATAAATAAATTATAAATTTTGAATTATAAATTATAAATGAATCACTTTCATTTCAAATTTAGAATTCAGAATTCAAAATAATAAAAAATGGAACATACACATTACAAGCAGGAAATAAATATCACAGAAGCATTGATGACTCGCATCAATGAGTTGATCAGTCATTATCCTGAAGATAAAATAAAATCGGCATTATTGCCTGTTTTACACGAGGTTCAAGATGCTCATGACAATTGGTTGAGTACAGAATTAATGGATAAAGTAGCCGAAATTCTAACCATTAAACCGGTTGAAGTTTATGAAGTGGTTTCTTTTTATACGATGTACAACCAAAGACCAATTGGAAAATACATGTTTGAATTTTGTCAAACCTCACCTTGTTGTTTGAATGGCGTGGAAGATTTAATGGATTATACTTGCAATAAATTAGGAGTAAAAGTAGGCGAACCAACAGCTGACGGACTTTTTGAAGTAAGAGGCGTTGAATGTTTAGGCGCTTGTGGTTATGCGCCAATGATGCAATTGGGAG
>CAIJFC010000039.1 GCA_903819815.1 uncultured Bacteroidota bacterium | reverse complement strand
TCCGCCGTGAATTGCGAAAATTAAAGGCATTTTTCCTGCGTTGTTGTAACCTGTTGGAAGATATACTATAAAACTTCTTGCATTTCCATCAACTGTCAAATTGATTGTTTTTTGCTCACTTGGTTTGTCGGCAGTTGTTGTTGGATTGTCATCTTTGTTACACGAAATAAGTGTAATCAGAATTGTCATAAGTAAAACTATTTGTCTCATTTTTATTTTAATTTATTTCGTTTAGACATTTTACGTGTCGTTTGGTTTAATTGCCACTAACGTTTCCCAGCTTATCAAAGTAGCTGATTTAGAAGTACTTAATTTCAATTTAGCACTAAACACGCCATTTTGACAAACTGCTGTGGTGCATTGTTTTTATTGAAGTCCTTTAAAAAAGTTCCAAACTTCTTCTGCATATTCTATATCTCTATTTTGAACTCCACTTGCAGGTGAAGAATTGGTATAAACTGTCTTACTTGGCACAGCGTGACCAGCGTTATTTAGAACAAAATAAATCAATGGTTTTGCACCAGCATAAATTCTTTTTTCTACGTTTCCTGCATCTGTTGTGTTCACATTAAAAGTTGATATGGTTGGATTAATATTTTGTAAACCGTTTCTTTGTAACCAATAATTTAAGGTTGCAGTTTGAGATATTACTTTTCCACGATTACAATTGCCACCAATATCTGCAACACAACCACCATTTGCCGGCATTGCAGGGTCGCTTGTTCCGTGAGTTATCAAGATTGGCAAAGGCATATTTGAGCCATTTGTACAAAGTCCGCTTTCAGGAAACTGTGGTAAATTTCCACTTGAAACGGCTATCGCTTTAATAGTTTCAGGAAATTGAAAAGCATAAGAATAGGTCATTAATGCGCCATTACTTGTCCCTGTTAAATACATTTTGCTTGAATTAATATTTAACTCTGAGATTAATTTTGAATTTAACTGTTTCAAAAAGAAAATGTCGTCACCTTGACTTCCTGATATATCATCACTTCTACAATCATTCCATCCAGGATTTCCTTGAATGTCGACTGAACCTTCTGGATAGATTACTAAAAACTTTTCATTGTCTGCAATTGTCCGAAAAACGGATAATGGATGAGCGCCTATTTCTGAAACTCCAATACCAAGTCCACCGCCACCGTGCAAAACTGTTACAACTGCATTTACAGTTGTCATTCCTGTTGGTCTATAAACTAAATATTTTCTGGTAATGTTGTTAATTGTTATATAATTTGTTGTCAAACCTTCTTGGTATGGAATAACATTAGGATTTGAAGGATTTGGATTGTCGTCATCTTTGTTACAACCAAGGGTAAAAATCACAACAAATAATAAAAATATTCTAATCATATTTTATTTAATTATTATAGTTATACCTTGTTAGATATTATTTTCATTGAAAGGTTTAATCTTGACACGCTTTTTTAAAAAAGTACAGGACTCGTTTATATGTATGACAAAGTCGTACAAAACAACCTCGTTTTGGGTAGATTAGGTATTGCTGTCGTCATATATTATTTCAAATATAGCTATTTTAATTAATAATGTTTAAAATACAAAAATTGTATTATTATGCTATTTTAAGTTCAATCTCCGTAACTTCAATAAAAATCCTGTATCTATACATAATTATACCTTATTGATATTATACAATAAAAACTCTTTAATTAATAGTAGTTCATCCATATGAATAGGTTTTAAAGATTTTAAAGTGATTTTCTCCGAAGAATTATGAAGATAATAACTGCGACAAAGAATTATTTGTTAACTCTTTGTTTTTCTGATTGTTAAATAAATTACCATCGCATCAAAATTGTAACTTTCTCCAATAGGGGGAGCAAATGAAAACCCGATACGAAAGTGTCGGGTTTTTTTGTTTTTTATGAGAAATAAAGGAGTTTATTTCTTAATGAATTTTTCTTGAAATTTATTTCCTTCAGAATATCCAATTAAAATATAAACGCCTTTTGCCAGTTTTTCAACGGTAACTTGATTAGTATTTTGAGTTTGTTCCAAAACTGTTTTTCCAGTTAAATCAGTAATAATTATTTTGTCTAATAAAATACCATTAGCGGTTTGAATATTTATTTGATTCGCAGTTGGATTTGGAAAAATAGAAATGACACTTTTAATATCAATATTCTGAATTTCCGTTGATAAATTTAAGTTAGAAAGTGGAAATCTAAAAACGCCCTGGGTATTTGTGGCTGCAATTATAAAATTATCATTTAGTTCTAAATCAAAAATGGTTAAATCGGTTAACCCAGTATTGATTGCTGTCCAATTATTGCCATTATCTGTTGAGTAAAAAACCCCTGCGCCAAAAGAACCTGCAACAATTAACTGTGAGTTGCAGGCAAACCCCCTATATGATCCAGATGCAAGTCCTCCTCCCAATAATGTCCAATTTATTCCAAAATCTGTAGAGCGATAAACGCCTGTTCCAATTTGACCACCAGCAAAAAGTGTGTTTCCTTTACTTTCAATAGCTCTAAAATTTGTAGAGGTGCCTAAGCCGTTATTAATAGGAATCCAGTTAATTCCCCAATCAATACTTTTATAAATACCCGCACCATTAGTGCCAACAAATAGTATATCATTTATTGCAGTAATGCATCTAACATCAGTTGTTGATAATCCTGCAGCAATCCAGTTATCTCCTTGGTCATTTGATATAAAAACACCCGTTGGTCCTACATAAAATAATCTTGTCCCTACTTTAAGAATTCCGCTTCCCAGTAAATTGGTTAATCCAACACTTTTAGAAATCCAAGTTGTTCCATTGTCAGAGCTTCTAAAAGCCCCTTGACTTGTGCAAGTATATATATAATTGTTGTCCTTTGTAAAACCTCTTGTAGGCCCAACATTGTCGTTTCCGTTGTTTGACATCGAATAATTTGCGGCACTATCAGTAGAAAGATAAGCTCCAGTTTGTCCTCCCGCAAAATTGTAGATACCATTTGTTAATAGTGACTGCATATTAAATCCAGCCGTTCCTGCAGATTGTTGCCATTGTCCATAAACGGAAACACTAAAGCAACTGAATAACAGAAATTGTAATGTTATTTTCATCAATTGAAATTATTTTATTAAAATCAGTTATGTTGCTTTTTTTGGCAATAATGGTTTTAGGCATTGCAAATATTCTATCTTCATCGGTAGTGGCGATGCCAATTTTTTTTCTACCTAAATCTAGAGCCATAATTT
>CAIJFC010000038.1 GCA_903819815.1 uncultured Bacteroidota bacterium | reverse complement strand
TTACATATTTAACTTTAGTAATACCTTGGTCAAAACGCCAGTTGTTGATAAACCAACCTCTCCAAAACCAATTTAAATCTTCACCAGCTACATTTTCAATAGTTCTAAAGAAATCATCTGGAGTTGGGTGTTTAAATGCCCATCGAGCCACATACGTTTTAAAAGCGTTGTCGAAACGTTCTTTACCTAAAATCTGTTCTCTCAACATTATTAATCCTGAGGAAGGTTTGTAGTACGCTAACATACCCATATTTGCTTCTTTAAAACAATCAGGAGCTGTAAATATAGGCTCCATAGAAGGTCTTGTAAACGCTTCCGACATTTGATGCATATCAGTATCAGGAGATTTATATTCTCCATTATTGAAATCAACAGAACTTAACGAATTGATAAAAGTATTGAAACCTTCGTCCATCCAAGCGAATAATCTTTCGTTTGAACCAACAATCATTGGAAACCAAATGTGACCAAATTCATGATCCGTAACGCCCCATAATTCTTCCCCTTTAGATTCCCATCCACAGAATACAATTCCAGGATATTCCATTCCACCTTCATTTCCTGCTACGTTTGTTGCTGCTGGATAAGGATATTCGAACCATCTTTTAGAGTAATTTTCGATTGAAGTTTTAGTATATTCTGTAGAACGTCCCCAAGCAGCATCGCCTTCACTTTCTACTGGATAAGCTGAAATAGCAAGCGATTTTTTACCACTTGGCAAATTGATTCTCGCTGCATCTATAATAAATGCAGCTGAAGAAGCAAAAGAAACGTCTCTAGAATTTTTAATTTTAAAATGCCACGTTAATGTTGGCTTTGACAAAGGTTTTGAAACTGCATTTTCAACGTCATTAGCAGAACGAATTACGACCGTTTTGTCGCTATTTGCCGCAGCTACCCATAATTTTTGTTGATTGACAGAATACACTTCGTTAGCATTAACTAATTCTCCTGAACATACCACCACATGATTTGAAGGCGCAGTAATATTCACATCAAAATCTCCGTATTCTAAATAAAACTCACCCGCACCTTGGTAAGGTAATGTGTTCCATCCTTTTACATCGTCATAAACACACATTCTAGGATACCATTGAGCAATTGTGAAAACTTTACCATTTTTAGTATCTAAAACTCCTGTTCTATCCGAACCGTATTTTGGAGAAATGTAAGAAAACTCAATTTTAACTTTTACAGAAGCTCCATTAGAATTTAATTCTTGTGGAAGAGAAATTTTCATTCTGGTATCGTTAATTTCAAATTTAGCGTCTTTTTCAACTACTTTTCCGCCAACATTCATAACTACTTTCACCGACTTGATTTTATGACCGCCGTCAAATTTTTCTCCGTCGGCTCCGTTACGGCTTCCTTTTATAGGAATTACGGCATTTCCACGAGAATCATTTTTGAATAAATTTTGATCCACATTCATCCAAAGGAATGACAATTTATCCGGGCTGTTGTTGGTGTAAGTCAACGTTTCTGTACCTACAATTTCACTTGTATTGGCATTTAAATTGGCTGTCAATTGGTAATCGGCTCTGTTTTGCCAATATTTTTCTCCTGGTTGTCCACTTGCTGAACGAGTTGCAGTTCCGTTTTTAGTATAGAAATTAGGAGCAAAAGCATCCGTATAACTATAATTTGAAACTTTTTTAGTTTCAGTTGCAGGAGTTTGCTGAGCAAATGCAACCACTGATCCGAAAAATAAAGCTAAAAATAATAAAGCTTTTGTAAATTTGTTTTTCATTTAATTTGTTTTTTTTAGTTGTAAACGAATAATTTATTTTATTGTTACAAATAATGTAACCAATTCCTAAAAAATTTCGAATTTCAAAGTTGCTATTTTTTCTTCAAATAAAAATTTATTTAACATAAATTAATGAAAGTTTTACCTAAGTGAATACTAGAAATACTACTTTTGTTAAAAATAAATACCATTGAAAATAACCTTAACTAATTCAGAACTCACGGCGACAGTAAACACTTTTGGTGCAGAATTAATTTCACTAAAAAACTCCAATAACAAAGAATACATTTGGGATGGAAATCCAGATTATTGGGGAAAACACTCCCCTATTTTATTTCCAATTGTAGGTAGTTTAAGAGACAATAGTTATAGCTTCAATACTACTTTTTATCAATTACCGAGACACGGATTTGCTAGAGAAATGGAGTTTGATATTATTGAAAAAAATGACGTCAAGGTGGTATTTTCATTACAGCAATCAGCAATTACACTAGAAAAATATCCGTTTAAATTTGAATTACAAATTAGCTATACTTTAACCAATTCTGTTTTAAAAGTAGGTTTTAAAGTAATTAATAATAATCACGTTTCGATGCCATTTTCAATTGGCGCCCATCCCGCATTTGCGTTACCTAATAATTTTGAAAACTATGAACTACTATTTGAAAAATCAGAAAATTTAGTAGTTTCAAAATTGGAAAATGACTTGATTTCTAATTCTACTTATAGTTTACTACTAGAAAATAGTAGTTTGCCTTTAACCTATTCCTTATTTGAAAATGACGCTTTAATTATTAAAACTATAGACTCTAAATCAGTTACCATCACTGAAAATAGGATTCCGTTTTTAAAAGTGATATATAATGACTTTCCATCTTTGGGAATTTGGACAAAAAGTAAAGCTCCTTTCATTTGCATAGAACCATGGATTGGATATGCTGACACGACAGATAACAATGGTAATTTAGAAGATAAAGAAGGAATACAAATCCTAGGCGTTAACCAAACATTTGAAACCAATTACTTAATAGAAATTATATAAGCCAAATTATGTTAGAATTCAATTTTACACCTTTTCCGATTTTAGAAACAGAGAGATTATTACTCCGAAGAGTTGACAACAATGATGTTAATGAAGTTTTTTCAATGCGTTCCAATGCAGAAACGATGAAATACATTCCTCGCCCATTGGTTACCAATAATGAAGAAGCGCTTGCGCATATTGCTTTATTAGATAGTGGACTTGAAAAAAATGAGGCAATAAATTGGGCGATTACCTTCAAAGGTGAAAACAAATTATTAGGTATTATTGGTTTTTACCGAACTAAATTTGAAGATTTTAGATCCGAAATTGGTTACATGTTACTTTCAGAAAATCACGGCAAAGGAATTGCCTCTGAAGCAGTGGAAAGAGCATTAGATTATGGTTTTAATGAAATGAATTTGCATTCAATTGAAGCCATAATTGATCCAAGAAACGAGGAATCTGAAAGAGTTTTACTAAAAAATGGATTTGTAAAAGAAGGACACATTAAAGAAAACACTTTTTTTAATGGGGAATTTTTAGACAGTGTTATTTATTCTAAAATAAAAAAAGCAGACCTATAAGCCGGATTCTGTCCACGTTTTGCGTGGCCTTATCATTTATCTAGGCTCGGAATTACTCGCGAGCTCCATCTTTCTACCCTTCAACAACGGACGAGAAGCCCTTAACTATTGATATACTTGAAATTTCACCGCATAGAGTTTACCTGGTTTCACTACAGCATTACCTGTACCTGCTTTCTGTTGCACTTGTCCTCTTTCGATTGCTCGAAATGACGGGCGTTACCCGCTATGCTTCTCTTTGGTGTCCGGACTTTCCTCCACAACAATGCGTGGCGATAAGGCGGTCTGCGGTGCAAATCTACAATAATAATTGTATAAATTTTTGAAAGATTATAGGTTTAATTATTTAAAT
>CAIJFC010000037.1 GCA_903819815.1 uncultured Bacteroidota bacterium | reverse complement strand
TTAATTAAATTATTTAATTAAAATACTTATTATTTAATTTCTTTGTGAACAGTTACACGTTTCAAGATTGGATTGAATTTTTTAATCTCTAATCTATCCGGAGTATTTTTTTTGTTCTTAGTTGTTATATATCTAGATGTTCCTGAAACACCTGAAGTTTTGTGCTCAGTACATTCTAAAATTACCTGAATTCTATTACCTTTTTTTGCCATTTTGTATGATTATTCTTCTCGATTTACGAGAGGATTATTTAATAAATCCTTCTGACTGTGCTTTTTTCAAAACTGCAGCGATTCCATTTTTGTTGATCGTTTTAATTGTAGATGCGGCTACTCTAAGAGTAATCCATCTGTCTTCTTCAGGAAGATAAAAACGTTTTTTTAGTAAGTTTACAGAAAACTTTCTTTTAGTTTTATTCATGGCGTGGGAAACATTATTTCCTACCATTGCTTTTTTACCAGTAAGGTCACAAACTCTAGACATTATGCTTATCTTTTATCGTTATTCAAAATCAGGGTGCAAAGAAACAAAAAATAAACCTATTATACAAAATTATTAAAGTAGATTTTTTAAAATTTCTTTTTGAAGCATTTCAAAAGCCTTATTTACAGTCCTATCTATCACTTTTACACGGGGTTGACCAAAGTTAAATTCTTCAACAACTAGGTCATTTGGAGTCGCAATTGCTATAAAAACAGTCCCGATTTCCGAATTTCCATCTCCTTTTGAAGGACCCGCGTTACCCGTAGTAGCAATCGCATAATCGGTATTCATTATTCTTTTAACTGCCAAAGCCATTTCTTTTGCCACTTCAAAACTCACCACTGAATACTCTTTTATTAATTCTGAAGAAATTCCAAGCAGCGAAATTTTAGTTTCAGTCGCATAACTCACCACACTTCCTTTAAAATAATTTGACGCACCAGGAACAGAAGTTATCACCTGAGCAATCTTTCCTCCAGTACAACTTTCTGCAGTTGCCAAGGTGGCGTTTTTACTCGTTAACAATCGCCCGAGCATCACTTCAATTGTTTCCTCTTCTTCATAACCTACAATAATATCGCCTATCAATTGGGTTAATAAAAGTACATTTTCATTGATTTTTTGTTCTAATAATTCTTTGTCAATTCCTCTGGCTGAAAGTCGCAATCGAACTCTACCAGGACTTGGCAAATAAGCCAATTTTATAAATTCGGGTAAGTTATTTTCCCAATATTCAATTCGTTCTGCAACCAAACTCTCACCCTGACCATAAGTTAGAATTGTTTTGTGAATGATGTAGGGACGCTTGTATTCTTTAACAATTTTTGGAATAATCCCATTTTCAACTATATATTTCATTTCATAGGGAACACCCGGCAGTGAAATATAAACAGTATTTTCTTTTTTCATCCACATCCCCGGAGCTGTCCCCACGGCATTATGAAGTACAGTACATTTTGAAGGAACCAATGCTTGGTCTTTATTCATTTGCGAAGCAGGACGATTCATCGCTTTTTCAATCAATTCAATAACATGTTTTTCAACTTCCTCATTTCTAACTAATTGATCTTCAAAATACTCGCAAAACGTATGTTTGGTAATATCGTCTTTTGTAGGCCCAAGTCCGCCTGTAATTAAAACCAAATCGACTTGGTTTTGGAGCTTTGCAAACGTTTCTAAAATGTGCTTTTTATTATCGCTAATCGAAATTATTTCGTGAATATCAATCCCAATTTTATCCAATGATTTAGCAATAAAACCAGAATTGGTGTCCACTATTTGACCAATTAATATCTCGTCTCCAATGGTGATTATTGCTGCTTTCATAAATGAAATTAATAAATAGTTTGATTAAATTTTAGCGTTTTTTAGGTTGAAATCTTTCTTGATTTCTTTAATGGCTTTTTCAATTCGTTCAGAAACACTTCTATAAAGTTCAATAACTTCCTTTTTTTTACCCAATGAATTGGCCCATAGTTCAATTAAAATAATCTCTTCTAAGGCAATATTTAAACTAAATAAATCCAATGATGGCTTTATTTTATGAGCATACTCAAAACACTTTTGGTGGTTTTTTTTCTCAATAGCTAACTTAATATGATCCAAATCAATTGGAGTGTCCAAAACGAATACTTTCACTATTTGGCGAACAAAATCAGGATCATTATCTGAAATCGCGTATACTTTTGCTAAATTGTAATGTAGTGCCATTATTTTACTTGAATTCGAAACAATTTATTTCCTTCTAAAAACCCTTCTAAAACATCGTCTGGACGAACAACAGCAACCCCTTCAGGTGTTCCTGTGAAAATGATATCACCAATTTTTAGGGTGAAAAATTGGGAAACATAAGCGATTAATTCGTCTATTTTCCACAACATATAACTCGTATTCCCTTTTTGAACTGTAACTCCGTTATTCGTGAGTTCAAAATTAAGATTATCTAACGATTTAAAGTCACTTTT
>CAIJFC010000036.1 GCA_903819815.1 uncultured Bacteroidota bacterium | reverse complement strand
AATGTTTCGAGTAAATGAATAAATGATTTTTTAATTATTTCTTTATTACTTAACAAGCTATTTTCTTCCCCACCTTTTTGAATGGACTTTCTTAAAAAATTAAATAGCACTTCTTCCACCGTACTTAAGTTTTTCATTTTATACATAAAACGATAAACTGATTTGGATAAATAGTTGACTACTTCGGTATTGCCTAATTCATAATGTGCAATCAAATGCAATAAACGTGCGTAACATTGGATATCATCCCGTAGGTTCAGTTTCCAGTTGATAATTCTATTTAAATAATCAATTGCTTTCGCGGGCTTTCCAGCACCAAAATACAAGCAAGCAATTTTATAGTAAAACACCAATATACGGTGACTATCTAAGTACAATTCGATTTCCTTCAACTCTGCTTCCATGCCGGGTATCATGGCTAACCCTTCACTAAAACTACCTTCTAAAAAGTGTTGATTAATTTTTGCAATGTATAAATATATAAAACTTTGAATCAGGTTGTTTTTATTATTTAAAACAATAGGGGTACCGCTATAATTTTCTAAAATGGAAATGGTTTCCTTTAATTTGTGAAAGCTTTTTAAATCAAAATGCGAAGTAATTAAATTGTGTAATCCTTTAATATACTGTGCAGTTTCAATTTGTTTCATATTCTCATTTGCGTCAAATAAATCCACCCATTTTTGAGAATACCTATAGTGTAATAAAAAATCCTGCGTTATAAAGCCATACCAACAATAACATTGGTAACGGTATAAATTTTCATAAAATCCATTCGATGATTTTACCAATTCCATAATAGGATCATGCATGAGTTTGTCAAGTTCAATTCTGTCATCCTCATTGCGCGCATGTCCATGTTGAATATACCAACCATACAATTGTAAGGAAAGGTTGGACGATTTTGCAATTAATTCTAAGCGATGATTTACTTCGTCAATTTCAACACTTAATTGTTGCGCGCGATCTTGCATGCTTCTGGTAATATGCAAGGCCTCAATCTTTTTTTCTAAAAACAACACCTGTAATAAATAAGTAACCTGATTATTTTGCTTGGTTAATGTTTTTATTTTTTCAAGTAAGCGCAAGCTTTGAATATATAAACCTTTATTGTATAAAATTTTTGCATGGTCCAGTTGTTCGTGAATTTGTAAATCAATATTCTCATTTTGTTTTACGATTCTTAAGCTGGATAAAATTTGGTCGTATAAATGCGCCTTTAAATTGGACAGCTGTTGTTTTTGAATAGCATCATTTTTACGAAGCAATTCCTCCTCGTCGTACTCTTTCATTTTGTCCAGGGCATCAAATAGTTGGATAATCTTTAAATCAGCCGATGCCGAGTTCCGCTTCACATATAACTTGAAGTTGCGTTTTTCAGCCCTTTCCAGGGACTTAACCAAAATAAATAGAACCTCGGTACTAAGGTTGGGCATCGTAGCTAATTTATATTCAATTACTTGATAATCAGTATTTTATCTAAAATTGACCCTGATTACACATTGTAATTTAGTCATAAAAATGATGTGGATTACTTGTGAATAGTGGTTAAATTTGAGTAATCACCGGGCGAAAAGCCCGTTTTTTATCTGTAAGAGGTTCATAATCAATAAGATGCTTGCAATCTGAACCCTACAAAAACCGAGAAAAGAGACCAGAATTATACATATTTAAACGATTTAACGATGGGGCAACAAGTTTTCATTTTTGATACCACTTTGCGTGATGGTGAGCAGGTTCCGGGCTGTAAATTAAACACCAAGGAAAAGTTAGCGCTTGCAGTAAGACTAGAGGAGTTGGGCGTTGATATTTTAGAAGCCGGATTTCCAGTTTCAAGTCCAGGTGATTATGAATCGGTGAATCAAATTGCCAAGACCTTAAAAAATACGGTGGTGTGTGGTTTGTCAAGAGCGGTACAAAATGATATTGAAGTAGCAGCTGCAGCGTT
>CAIJFC010000035.1 GCA_903819815.1 uncultured Bacteroidota bacterium | reverse complement strand
CTCTGATTTCGGAACCAAATTAAACACTTTCGATTTTCGTCCCAATAATTTTATATCCAAACGTTTAAATTTATCGAGCTGCTCATCATTTAATATTTTTTTACAAATATCCTCTCTTTCTTTAATCATCAAATCAAAATGTATGGCACTCGATGAAACACCATAATTTTCGTAATCGCAAATAATTTCGTTTATGTATCGATAGGTTTCATGATTACTAAAAAACACTTTTAAAAAGAAATCAAAATCAGCACATAATTTATACGACAAATCATAAAGACCAAAAGTATCAAATAAACTGCGTTTAATAAAGCAAGCTTGATGATTGATGGTTTCAAAATAAAAAAAATTAAGCGTCAAATCTTTTGGAGGCATCAAAAGTCTGATTGACCCATCAATTTCAACTAAATTGGTATTACCATAAAAAATTTGATGTTTATTGTTATCTGAAGCGATAATGCTTGATGCTTTTTCAAGAACATCGTTTGAGGAAAACGCATCACCACTATTCATAAAAACTAAATACTCACCTTTTGCCTGCTGAATACCTTTATTTTGAGCATCATAAATTCCTTTATCTTTTTGGGAACACCAGTAAGAAATGTTTTTTTCGTATCTCGAAATTACCTCGTTAAATTCATCCGTTGAGCCTCCATCAATAATAATAAACTCATAGTTTGTATAACCTTGGGCAACAGCGCTTTTAATAGTCTTCTCTAACCCTTTATGATTATTGAAATTGATAGTTATAATCGAAAAAAAAGGAGTTTTCATTAGACAGCTTTAATTTAGTTTCTTGATCACTTCATCAAATACAGCCTTCACCGTTACTTTATCAATATCAAGGTGTGTTAAATGACTGTAATAATGCTCTTTAGTTGATGGATTTAAACTCTTTACTAATGAATCAGGAACAACAACGGATGTTACGTTAGTAATGGAAGATGGATAAGGCACAAATCTACCATAACGACTTCCATTAAAAACACAAACATTGTTTATAACAAAAGCCGCTGCTATATGAATAGGAGCCGAATCGTTAGCTATTACAATGCTTGAACGGCTAATACAAGTAATTAAGTGTAAAATACTCTGAGTATTTATTAATTCAACTTTTTGTGATAAACCTACTGATGTTAGGTCAGAAATTATCTGATCACCGAGTAAGTTTTCGCCCGGACCACAAATTATTTGAAATTTATAAATTGGATATTTTTTTTCAATCAATGTAATTAATTCAGAAAAATAACCAGTGTTCCATTTTTTATAATCTTCGTTAGATCCAGGACATATACAAATTGTATTTTCTTTAGCTGGTTTTATGATATCAGTTAATGAAGGTCCTTGAAGTGATATGGAACGACCAATAATGGTTTCAAAAAATACTTTTTGTTTTTCGAACTCATGAGTGCATATATTCCCCGTTATTACATTCACATCAATTAATTGTGAGTAATACCTATCAATTACTGGCTTGTTAACCTTAGCAACATTAGCCGTATCGCCTAAAAAACCAATATTTATAGGTGCACCAGCATGAAAAATAATATCATCGGTAACCATCGAACGCGAAAAAGTTGCATGTATAATTGTTTCCAATTTTAAGCCACGCAGCTTGAAATAAAAAGGGTACTTTGTTTTTATTTTGGCAAGATCTTTTTCATTGAAGTAAATGACTTCTTTAAACCATTTCTTATCCGTTTCTTCAATAAATGATTTGAGGCGGATGTTAGCCAATAAATAAAACGTGTAACCTCTATATTTTTCGCTCCTGATGAGCTCTTCAAAAAAATTACGGGTAATCACATAATCACCAATAGCATCTATTTTTTGTATCAATACATTTTT
>CAIJFC010000034.1 GCA_903819815.1 uncultured Bacteroidota bacterium | reverse complement strand
TTTTCACAAACTCAATTATTTTAACTGTATGAGCAGGTTGATTTAATGTTAACTTATTAGACTCGATTTTGAAATTCTTTTTGGTCCATATTTCAATCAAATTGTACTTTGAATTATTTAACTCGAAATCCGTTTTTAGATTATATGTTTTACTAACCTCCTTGTCCATCCAATTGAATATGGTAATAATCAGACGGTCTTTGGTTTCTAATTTCCAAATGGTTGGAATATCAACACCCGAAAATAAATCGAGAGGAACGGCATGAACGCCAAGTTTGTTCACTGCGATAATATCCTTATTTTTTAATAATTCCAATCGTTCAGCAGGGAGTGATTCGACTTTATCTCCAAAAAAGAAAAGTCCCCCCATTATGGCTTCCAAAGTCATGTGACATTTTGCTTCATCAATGGTATATTGCGGAGAAACAAAAAAAGCATCTGGATCTACAATAGCTATATTTTTGTGAATATAATAGTTTTGTGCCACGGCACGAGCGAATCGGATTAATCCTTTTTCCACTCTTTCCTGTTCAATAGTTCCCAAGGTTTTTCCATAGGTAATGTTGGTGTAGGGTTCTTTTTCTGATTTATATCCAGGATGATTGATGTCGTTCCCTATTCGGATAGCGTCATAACATTCTAAAGCTCCAAATACATAACCCATACTGCGTGTCACGATTAAATCATCAGGTAAAGCACTTCTAATGGCACGAATCGTTTTATTGTGCGCCTGCATAAAAGTCATGGTGGAATCAAATCGCACTCCTTCTTCTAAACCACCATAAGTGTGGTCCCATTTCATGAACGAAGGTCTGTAGCCTTCAACGATTTGTTGGTATCGTGCTGCCGAAAATGCGGGGACTTCAGGGTGGCTTCCATCAACATAAACTGTTCCAACCGTTGTCGCCATTTCATCATCCCCTTTTGCTATTTTTTTATTGAATAATGGTTTCAAAATCCAATCAGGATGTTTTGAACTAATTGGATCTTTAGGATTGGTTCGTAAAGGACTTACATGAAGACCAAAGTCAAGCCCCAACTTATTTACATAATCTGACAGGTATCGAATTCCATTAGGAAAAGTGACATCATTAACACTATAAAGACCTGGTTCTGTCCACCAGCCACCATCAATTTGAATGGTTTTCCAACCGTACTCTTTTAAATTTTTATTTATAAAATCAGCGGAAGTCAAAAATGATTTTTCAGTAATCTTTCGATCATAGGAATGCCAAGAACTCCAACCTGCCTCTGGAAAGCGCATCGGTTTACCTTTACGCACATTTTCACCCATAATTTTTCCAGTTTCCAATAATACATTTGTAGGACGTTGGTTTTCCCAATAACCAACCAAAAAAGCATCGGTAGTAATTGTATTTCCATAAGGAACCCAAATTTTTTCTCTTTCGAAAATAGCACCACTTCGAGCAGAAACTTTTAGTTTATTGAAATCATCCGTTACAGGCAATTCCCATTTGAAATTATTAGGCCATAATTCACTGGCAATACTTGCAAATGAAAAAGCACAATTTTTTTTGTCGTTGACTAGCATACTCAACCAAACTCCAGTATGCGCTTTAGAATACGTTCCTTCTTTTGCCTTCTTAGTATTCAATTGATACGGGTACATCAATCCGCCTGTGTGTGGGGCAGATGCACTTTCGGTAAAGACCATCCAATCTTTGCTATTACCAGGCAAAACAATATTTTCTTGGGCAGAATTAAACAACTTGATTCCGCCCAATTTGAATTTCTCCGAAGCTTTTAATGATGAGTTCATAACCAAATAGGGGCGTCCTTCCATTAATTCAAATACAATTGTAAAATTGGAAATCATGGGATGGTTCTCGCAAATAAGATACAAATAGTCAACTTTGCCATTATAATTGTTCACTTCACTCAATCGAGTACCTTCTTTTTTCTCCCAACGGATATTTTTAAATTCTTTAACTGAAACCCATTTGTCGTTGATTTCTATTTCGGGTGTAAGATTATTAATCTGTGCAAATTGTTTGTTCCATTGAATACTGTATTCTGGATTCCCATTGGAATATTTAATCAGGGGTTGGGCTAGAAGCTTTGGAAATAGCAACACAAGAACTAAACTGAAAACTATTTTTAATCTATTCATTTTTTTATTATTTGATTTTAAGTATATATTGGTTTTAATGATTTTTTATTTAACCCGTTGGGTGTAATTCGTAAAATCGTTTTTAATTTATTTCTTTTTGCTACGAATTCTCGAATATCTAAGAAAAACTGGCGCAAAAATTAGTTCATCTTTGATGAACCCGAATTCTCGGGACGAATAAAATCGAAAAGTTAAATCGAAAAATTCAAAAATTCGTGGCAATATTATTTTTTATTTAATTACACCCAACGGTTTTTATTAATTTTAAATCAACAAGATTAGCTCTCAAACATACGTTCATAAAAGCGGCCGAAGTCCATAGTTGTGATCCCGAACCCGAAATTAAACCGGAGGGCAAGGGTACTTTTTCGTGAAACGAACCAAATCCACCCCATTCTTTATCTCTTTTTTCAGAAAATTTTGTTCCCATTGTTCGGGCCAGTAATGCCGCATTATAACTTGTATAATCTTTACCATCGGCGATTTCTTTAGCTTGCAAGAAAAAAGTATCGCAAAAAGGCCAGGCAGCAGCATTGTGATCACCAGTTCCATCGCCTAAAAACGGATGAATTAATGGCGTTCCATATTGATTCGATGGATAATTGTCAATTGCTTTTCTGGCGGCTTCCCCTTTTACAATCCCAAATAGAATTGCAAAAGCCGTTCCCAGATTGTGCTGGTTGAGCAACACTTTTCCGTTTCTGTCTTTAAAGTATGTAAAAGTGCCATCGGGCAATAGTAATTCTTTGAGGATAGCTTTTTTGAGCGCCTCGGCTTTTTTGGTCCAAGCTTTTGATTCTTCGGGTAAATGGCATTTTTTGGCAGCATTGGCCAATACCAGCATCGCTTTATAATACAAACAATTGGTTGAGGTACTTTTTATCAATACGCAATCAGCCTGGGAATAACCCTCTGGATATCCATCGGATTGCAAGTCTTGAAAGGTGTTTTGACCTCTGTATAAACCATCTGATTTATCATACCAAGGAGCATAAAGGGTATCAAAATTACTTTTACCATTGGTGTAAAACCAGTTCCAATCTGCCACTTCAGGATGCGATTTAAACAAATCATCAACGGCCCAAATCCATACTACATCATCGGTACGACGGGTAATACTGTTGCTTTTGAACTGAGCCATAATTTGTTTTCTATCGTCTGTAATTGATTCCCAAGGAGCATCGATTTCTTTAATTACCTCATCTGTCGAAACTTTGTATCCCATTTTAGACACTACATTTCTCGTTACACGAAGGGAATTCATCATTTCTTTAGGATATAAAGTATTTAGTGCCAAAATACCTGCGTAAGATATATCGCGAGTATAAACTCGGTCGGTGTACCTCCGTCCAGCAGCAAAATAAGTCCCATAATCGTTGGTAATCAAGTTGAGCTCGACATCATTCAGGGCAATTGCCCACATCTTTTTGGTTAGGGGAGTAGCCTCTGGTTTTAATGCAATAGTATTTTTGGGGCTTACATTGGGCAAATCGGCAGTTACAAATTGTCCTAACCCATCTTCTAAGGAATTGGATTTTAATACCAATGGTACTTTTTCATAGACTAATTTTTGACTGTAGCCAGAGGATACAAACAAAAAAACAGTTAGAATAATGAGTAAAGTATACTTTTTCAATTTCGTTTTATAAAAATATAGTAAATACAAATTAAAATATTTTAGACCACTTTCGATTGTACAAAAAGTCTCATACACTTGGTCTTTTAGTTTCAAATAGCTTCAATATTTCTTCAATGCAATTTAAACCAAAGAAAAGCCCCATTAAATTTAAAATGGGGCTTTAAATATAAAATCACCCAGTTTCTACCAGAAAATAGAATACAAGGCAACTAAGATTCCAGTTATTAATAAACTACCTGCTAAAAAGCCACTATTTACTTTAAACATTGATGAATCTATTTCTAATCCTTTAGATTTTATTCCTCGTTTTTGGTCAAATAAACTAATAACAATCATTATAGCCACACAGATTACAAATACAAATCCCATACGGTCAATAAATGGAATTTCGTACAAACTTGTTCCATTCTCTTGAGGGACTAATACAGCGAAACCGGTTGAATTTAAAAATTCTAAATTCATCCAATTGGGTAAAAACTTTAATACTACTGACAATATAAAACCTCCAATGGTTGCAAACATAGCTGCATTAGAACTCGTTTTTTTCCAGAAGAATCCTAATATAAACATGGCAAAAACTCCAGGGCTAACAAATCCAGTGTATTCTTGAATAAATTCGAAACCTCCTTTTTTATCAATTCCTAAGTGTGGTGCAATAAGTACAGCTAACATCATGGCTATAAATACCGCCCATTTTCCTACTTGAACCATTTTCTGCTCGCTACAATCTACATCAATTTTTTTCTTGTAAATGTCCAATGTAAAAATGGTAGCAATACTATTCACTTTACCTGCTAATGAGGCAACAACTGCAGCGGTTAAAGCGGCAAACGACAAACCTTTAAGTCCTACTGGCAATAAGTTTAACAATACAGGATAGGATCTATCTGGATTTAAAACGCCATCAGGCCCTAACAATTCTGTTTGTAAACCACCTTTAGTATAGATTACATAAGCAGCAATACCGGGTAAAACAACAATAACAGGCATTAATAATTTTAAGAAAGCAGCGAAAAGAATTCCAGTTCTAGCTGTTTTTAAATCGGCACCCAAAGCTCTTTGAGTGATGTATTGATTGCAACCCCAATAATTCAAGTTCACAATCCACATACCTCCTAATAAAATGGTAAGTCCTGGCAAACTTGGAAAGTTAGGACTGTCCTTTTTGAAAATCATGTGGAAATGGTCGCCAGATTGATTCATCATATAATTGAATCCGTTCACCATGCCGCTTTGTCCATTTAATTCAGCTACTTTATCCAATGCTAAATAAGTAGTTACTAAACCACCAAAAATTAGGAAAACCACCTGAATGACATCGGTATAACCAATAACTTTCATGCCTCCCAAAGAAATAATTATAGCAAAGAATGCCAAACCGTACATACACAAATCGAGATTAATACCTGAAATTCCGTTAATTGCTAATGCCCCAAGGTATAGGATAGAAGTTAAATTAACAATCACATACAACAACAACCAGAAAACAGCCATAATCATAGCAATATCACCGTTATATCTTTGATTAAGGAACTGCGGCATTGTATAAATCTTATTTTTTAGGTAAACAGGAATAAAAAACACGGCTACAATAATTAATGTCAAGGCCGACAGCCATTCATAGCTTGCAATTGCCAATCCCATTTTAAACCCATTTCCTGACATGGCAATAAATTGCTCAGACGAAATGTTGGAAGCAATTAAGGATGTTCCAATAGCCCACCAAGTTAACGATCCTTCAGCCAAGAAGTAATCATGCGAAGCAGAGTTTTTGGCTGTTTGTTTTCGTTTGTAAATCCAATAGCCATATCCAGCTACTATAAAAAAGTAAACAAGAAAGACCATGTAGTCTGCAAATTGTAATGTATTCATAATTTTGGTTTTTTAGGTTAATTAAAATAATAATATAAAAATTGATAATCTATGTTGATTTTTAAGATGCTATTGAAAGTTATTTCTTCCTAATTTTCTGTTCCCAGTTCCAAGCGCTTTCCATAGCCAGTTACTACTATTTTCATGTCTTATTTACTTTTATAATGTACATCAGATAAATCTCTTAACATTTTAGCGCTTTTTTCAGCCGTAATGTCTCGTTGTGACTCTCCCATCATTTCATATCCTACCATAAATTTTTTAACTGTTGCCGAACGCAATAAAGGTGGATAAAAGTGCATGTGAAATTGCCATTCTGGGTGAAGTTCTCCATCGGTTGGCGCTTGATGAATTCCTGAAGAATAAGGGAAAGACGTTTCGAACAAGTTATCGTATTTTGAAGTTAATTGCTTTAAAATTACTGCAAATGCTGACACTTCTTCTGCATTAAAATCAGTAATCTTGATTACATGACGTTTGCAAATAATCATCGTCTCAAATGGCCAAATCGCCCAAAAAGGAACTAAGGCAACAAAGTGTTCGTTTTCAATAACAATGCGCTCTTTTAGATTTAATTCCTCATTTAAATAGTCAATTAAAAGATTGCTTTGATTTTTATCAAAATAGGCTTTTAAACTATTTTGTGTTTTCTCTACTTGGGTTGGTATTGAGGATTGTGCCCATATTTGTCCATGTGGATGTGGATTGCTACACCCCATGACACTTCCTTTGTTTTAAAAAATTTGAACATAATTAATATAATCAACATTCCCCAAATCCGTATATTCTCGTTGCCAAGTTCGAATAATTTCTTCGATAGTTGATAAATCCATTTCTGGCAAAGTGATATTGTGTTTTGGTGAAAAACAAACCACTCGTGAAATTCCTCTCTCTGGTTTTACTTTAAAGAAAGTAGCGTCCTTGCTTTCTTCAAACTCA
>CAIJFC010000033.1 GCA_903819815.1 uncultured Bacteroidota bacterium | reverse complement strand
GATCTGTGGATTATTCAGAAAAAGAAAAGTTGAAGAATTATATTGCCAATTACTTTAGTTTATTTTTGGAAGGGAATTTAAAATCCAATGGCGTAGGATTGCAAAAATATTCTAGAAAAAACTTGACCGAAAAATTAGCTAATTTATTAAATAGAAAAACATTGTGATCTCTAGTTTTATAATTTATTTTTTTATAATTGGATTACTTGTTATCTTCGCCCTAATTTTTTGATTCTAATCCAACATGAGAAATATATTTTACTTTTTTGCTATTATAACTTTGGTTTATTTTTCTTCTCAAGAAACTTACAGTCAAGTTTATAATGCCAATTATGCAGCCGTTGTAAATCAATGTTCAAGTTCAAACATCCTGAATAACCTAACTGAATATGAGGCTCTAGGTGTCAAAAGAAGGGGGACCGCTGCCCTAGATAATACCTTAACTTGGTTAAAAAACAAATATTTAAGTTACGGATATACAGCAAGTCAAATTACAGAAGATTCTTATACTTATACTGGATCAACAGCAGTTTGCAAGAATCTTGTAGTTACCAAAATAGGAACTGTTTACCCAAATACGTTCATTATTATTGACGGTCATTATGATTCAATAAATGGAACAGGAACCAATGATAATGGTAGTGGATTGGTTTGTATATTAGAAGTAGCCAGATTATTGAAAAACATTCCTACACAATATTCTATTAAATTTATCAATTTCAGTGGTGAGGAAGATGGATTATATGGTAGTCAACATTTTGTTTCGGCAGTTGTTAACGCAACAACTCCAAAGATGAATATCAAGTTGGTTTTTAATTTAGATGAGGTTGGTGGTGTTGCAGGAATGGTTAACAATACCATTACTTGCGAAAGAGATATGTCTTCCCCAACATCCAACAATGCCGCTTCTGCTGTAGTAACTAATGAATTAATTACATGTGTTGGTTTGTATTCTCCTTTAAATACCTTTTTAGACCGGGCCTATGCTTCTGATTACATGTCTTTTCAAAGTAATAATGAGGTAATCACTGGTTTTTTTGAAAGAAACGAGACTACACACAAGCACACACCAACCGATTTTTTAGTAAATATGGATCCCACCTACAATTATAATGTGGCAAAAGCGGCAATTGGTGCTATGTTACATTTTGCGGTTGTAGATACATCCTTGTCAAATGAAGAATTTGAATCTAATTTTCAAGGAGCTATTTATCCAAATCCTGCAAATGACACCTTATATGTAAATTGCGGAAAATTAGATAGAAATTATACTTTTAAATTGATTGATCTTTTAGGTAAAACTATTTTAAATAAGTCATTTGAAATGGCTAATCAAAATGAATCTATTTCAATTTCAGAAATTCCAAAAGGTGTTTATTTGGCAGTAATTGAATCTGGAAAAAACAAATATACCAAGAAAATTATTATTAACTAATTAGTTTGTCCTTCAGGTATTTAGCGGTAATCGATTCTTTGCTTTTTACTATTTCTTCTGGTGTTCCAATTGCTAAAATGCGACCGCCCAATTCTCCACCTTCCGGGCCTAAATCAATTATATGGTCGGCACATTTTATCAAATCTAAATTGTGTTCAATTACTATAATTGAATGTCCTTTTTCAATTAATGCATCGAAAGAGGTGAGTAATTTTTTGATATCATGAAAATGCAAACCAGTGGTAGGCTCGTCAAAAACAAATAACGCTTTGTCTTTGGTGCTTCCTTTCACTAGAAAAGTCGCTAATTTAATACGTTGTGCCTCACCTCCAGAAAGAGTTGATGATGATTGTCCTAATTGAACATAACCCAAACCTACATCTTGAAGTGGTTGTAATTTTTGTACAATTTTAGACCTATTTGTTTTCTTGAAAAACTCCAATGAATCGTCAACGGTCATGGTTAAGATGTGGTCAATATTTTTTCCTTCGAAAGCTACTTCAAGCACTTCCTTTTTGAATCTTTTACCTTTACAAGTTTCACAAGGCAGCTGAACATCAGCCATAAATACCATTTCTACATTGATTGAACCTTCGCCCTTGCAGGTTTCGCAACGACCGCCATCTACATTAAATGAAAAATGTTTGGGTTGGTAACCTCGAATTTTTGATAATTTTTCATTGGCAAATAAATCCCTGATGTCATCATATGCTTTTATGTAAGTCACAGGATTTGAACGAGAACTTCTACCAATAGGATTTTGATCGACGTATTCAATGTGCCTTATCTTGTGATAATACCCCTGCATATCGGTAAATTGTCCTGCTTTATCGCTTATACCATCTAATTTTTTTTGCATCGCAGGAAATAGAATTTTCTTTACTAAGGTACTTTTTCCACTTCCAGAAACTCCCGTAATTACTGTAAGAACTTCAAGAGGAAATTTTACGGTTACATTTTGTAAATTATTTTCTCGTGCTCCAATAATTTCAATGTAGGTGGACCATTTTCTTCTATTTTTGGGCACCTCAATTGCTAAATTACCATTTAAATAGTTTGCAGTTAAAGTGTTCTCTTTTAGAATTTCTTCAAATGTACCTTGAGCTACTAATTCACCACCATGGGTTCCAGCTTCAGGGCCAATATCTATAATCATATCGGCGGCTTTCATGATGTCTTCATCGTGCTCCACAATAATAACTGTATTTCCAAGATCTCGAAGTGAAAGCAACACTTTTATTAATCTTTCGGTATCTTTTGGATGTAATCCAATACTAGGTTCATCTAAAATATACATCGAACCTACTAAGCTACTCCCTAATGAAGTCGCCAAATTGATGCGCTGTGATTCTCCTCCAGAAAGTGTGGCAGAATTTCGATTTAGAGTTAAATAATCGAGACCTACATCCACTAAAAACTTTAATCTAGTATTGATTTCAACCAACAATCGTTTGGCCACTTTTTGATCAAATTCAGAAATTTCTAATGTTTCAAAAAAGGAAACTAATTTCTTAATGGATATTTGAACCAAATCAGAAATTGTTTTTTCACCGATTTTTATGTAAGAAGCTTCAATTCTAAGTCGATTTCCTTTACAACTATAGCATTTTGTTTTACCACGATACCTTGAAAGCATTACCCGATTTTGAATTTTGTAATTTTTTTCTTCTAATTCTTTAAAGAAATTCTTCAATCCTGTAAAGTAGGAATTTCCCTCCCAAATTAACGCTTTATCTTTTTCAGATAGTTCAAAGTAGGGCTTGTGTATAGGAAAATCAAATTTATAGGCATTGTTAACCAATTCATCTCGGTACCAGCTCATGCTTTCTCCACGCCAAGCAAAAATTGCGTTTTCATAGATTGAAAGAGCGGTATTTGGAATTACTAATTCTTCATCAATTCCAATTACACTTCCGTAACCTTCACATACAGGACAAGCACCATAAGGATTATTAAAACTAAATAAATGAACGTTGGGTTCTAAAAATGAGATTCCATCCAAGTCAAAATTGTTGCTGTAGTTTATCCTTTTATTTGTAGTTACTTCTTGCAAATAGCATTTGCCTTTACCCTCGTAAAATGCGGTTTGAACAGCGTCAGCAAGTCGATTGTAAAAATCTTCTTCGTCTTGAATTACAATTCGATCAATGATTAGTAAAACTTCCTTTTTTGTTAAAGATATGGATTCCATTTGGTCCAAACGAACCGTTTCATTATCAACTAATAGTCTAGAAAAACCTATTTTTAAT
>CAIJFC010000032.1 GCA_903819815.1 uncultured Bacteroidota bacterium | reverse complement strand
TAAATAAAAATGACACGAGCTTTTGCGACTGCATTTTTACCATAATTAAATAAATAAATAAAAAATGAAATACGATATAATAGTTTTAGGAAGTGGACCTGGAGGATATGTAACTGCAATTAGAGCGTCACAATTGGGTTTTAAAGTTGCCGTTATCGAAAAAGAAAACTTAGGTGGAGTTTGCTTGAATTGGGGATGTATTCCTACAAAAGCATTACTAAAATCGGCACAAGTTTTCGATTACCTGAAGCACGCTTCCGATTATGGTTTGACTGTTTCATCGTTTGATAAAGATTTCACCGCTGTGGTAAGCCGTAGCCGAGGAATCGCTGACGGAATGAGCAAAGGGGTTCAATTCCTAATGAAAAAAAATAAAATTGATGTGATTGATGGTTTTGGTAAAATGAAACCTGGTAAAAAAGTTTCCGTTACCGCTGCCGATGGAAAAGTAACTGATTACGATGCCGATCATATTATTATTGCAACCGGAGCGAATTCTCGTGAATTGCCAAATTTGCCACAAGACGGTGTAAAAGTTATCGGTTACCGTAAAGCAATGACATTAGAAAAACAACCAAAATCAATGATTGTAGTAGGTTCTGGAGCTATTGGGGTTGAATTTGCACACTTTTATAACGCTATAGGAACCGATGTAACCATCGTTGAATTCCTTCCAAATATTGTCCCACTCGAAGACGAAGACATTTCTAAACAAATGGAACGTTCAATGAAAAAAGCGGGTGTAAAAATTATGACCAACTCATCTGTAGAAAGAATTGACACTTCAGGAAAAGGTGTAAAAGCCTTCGTAAAAACAGCTAAAGGGGAAGAAATTCTTGAAGCCGACATCTTACTTTCAGCTGTGGGAATCAAAACCAACCTTGAAAACATTGGATTAGAAGAAGTAGGAATTGCAACCGACAGAGATAAAATTTTGGTAAACGATTTCTACCAAACCAACATTCCGGGTTATTATGCTATTGGCGATGTCGTTCCAGGCCCAGCATTGGCTCACGTTGCTTCTGCAGAAGGAATCACTTGCGTAGAAAAAATTGCAGGATTGCACGTCGATCCTATCGATTATGGAAATATCCCAGGTTGTACTTATGCAACTCCAGAAATTGCCTCTGTAGGAATGACTGAAAAACAAGCAATCGAAAAAGGATACGATTTAAAAATTGGAAAATTTCCATTCACCGCTTCAGGAAAAGCAAAAGCTTCAGGAACTCCTGACGGATTTGTAAAAGTAATTTTCGATGCCAAATATGGCGAATGGTTGGGCTGCCACATGATTGGTGCTGGTGTTACCGACATGATTGCGGAAGCTGTTGTAGCTAGAAAATTAGAAACTACAGGTCATGAAATTCTAAAAGCGATTCACCCGCACCCTACAATGAGTGAAGCGGTCATGGAGGCTGTTGCAGATGCTTATGGCGAAGTGATTCACTTGTAAATAATAAACCAAATAGTATCAATCCGTTTTGTGAATTCAAAACGGATTTTTTATTCAATTGAATTATTTAATAGTAATTAAAAAAAAGTTACATTTGTAATATAAAATTAAATTATCCCACAAAATTAGTTTCAGCGCCACAAATTCAAAAAGTTATAAATAATCAAACTCTAAGAATTTATGAATAATATAACAGTTATTTTAGGCAATTACTTCGATACTTACTTTAGTTCAAAAAACACCCGTAAAATAGAATTAATAATACTTCGATTAGCTGTAGTATCCTTTTTGTTTCATTTAGCACTTATATTTTTAGGTAACAATTTTTTATACTTTGAAAATTTTCAGCACAGTTACTTAAGAGCAATTTACACTCCATTTAGTTTCATTCTTTTTTATGAAGTTTTCCTATTAGTTATAATAATTCCTAAATCAATTTCTGAATTTGTGGGAAAACAATTTGAAGTAATTACATTGATTACCCTTCGAAGTTTCTTTCACGATATAGCCGAACTTGATTTAAAAAATTCCATCAACATTTATAATCCCGATTTTATAAGCTTAATGTATGATCTCTGCGCCGCATTGGTTATGCTTAGTTTGACGATTTTATACTATAAAATATATCAAAATAATGGAAAAGCAGATGTGGTTAATCAGCTTACTAATTTTATTAATATAAAAAAAATGGTTTCCTTGGGAATGATAGTAATTTTATTACTGCTAAGTATAAGTAGTTTTTATAATTGGGGTTCTGAAATGATAATTGCTTTACAAACTGGTGAAAACTTCCCCAATGCAAACGCTGTGTTCTACTCCGATTTTTTCTCCATCATGATTTTTGTGGATGTATTGCTATTGATTATTTCATTTACCTATCATTTTTCTTTTTTCACCATTTTTAGAAATGCCAGCTTTATAATCACTACCATTTTAATAAGAATGTCGCTTACGATTGAAAAACCAATGAACTACATCATTATCTTAATAGGGTTTTTATTTTCTATTTTCACCTTCTATCTTTTTGGATTAAGAAAAAAAATAGGACAATAACCAAATAAACTCATGAACAGTTCATTGCGAGCGTAACGCAGTGAAGCGTGACAATTTTCTTTTTTTTAACCGCAAAGTTCGCAAAGTCTTACGCAAAGTTCGCAAAATTTTTAAAGGATTAAACTAATTTCCAAAGATTTCTCAAATAACCAAATAACCGATACATCAAATAACTGATTAAACAATTCAACACAGAAGTCTAGCCCCGATGGAAGGGAAAATCATGCGAAATTTTTCGGCACGAAGCAATTGAGCAGATAGGAAAGACAGCGGGAAATAGCTCCAAAAAAACAAACGTCCTATGGTTGTTTGCAGCTTTGAACTGTGGAAACTTTTTGAAGCCGTCTAAAAAACGTATATTTGCACCAAATTTACTTTTATGACTACTTTCGAGCAATTCAATCTTCCTAAATCAGTTCAAAAAGCAATTGATGATTTAGGATTCGTAACGCCTACTCCAATCCAGGAAAAATCATTTTCTGTGATTATGTCAGGTCGCGATATGATGGGAATTGCACAAACGGGTACCGGGAAAACTTTTGCGTACTTGTTGCCATTATTGAAATTATACAAATTCACCCCTACCGATACTCCTAAAATTGTTATACTTGTTCCAACACGTGAATTGGTGGTGCAGGTGGTTGAAGAAGTTGAAAAATTGACAAAATACATGTCGGTTAGGACTTTAGGGATTTATGGAGGTGTGAATATCAATACTCAAAAAAAATCGGTATACCAAGGAATTGACATTTTGGTGGGAACGCCTGGACGAGTTATGGATTTGGCTTTAGACAGCGTAATCCGTTTTGACGATACACAAAAATTGGTTATCGATGAATTTGACGAAATGTTGAATTTGGGTTTCCGAGTTCAATTGACTTCTATTTTGGCAATGATGACGAGAAACAAACGTCAAAATATTCTTTTTTCGGCTACAATGACCGACGAAGTAGATGCGATTTTGAATGACTTTTTCGATTTTCCTGAAGAAGTTACGCTCGCAGCATCAGGAACTCCATTGGAAAATATCAAACAAATTTCCTATAACGTTCCGAATTTTAACACGAAAGTAAACCTTTTAATTCATTTGCTTGAAACCGATGAATCGATGGAACGCATCCTAGTTTTTGTGAACAATAAGAAGATTTCGGATCTACTTCATGAGCGCATTGAAGAACAATTTGATGGACAATTTGGAGTAATCCACTCCAATAAATCTCAAAATTATCGTTTGAGTACAATGGCTTCATTTCAAGAAGGGGAACTGAGAGGAATTATCACCACCGATATTATGGCGAGAGGTTTGGATATTTCCAATATTTCTCACGTAATCAATTTTGAAGCTCCTGAAATGCCAGAATTATATATGCACAGAATTGGTAGAACGGGTCGTGCTGATGCTACCGGAACTGCCATTAGTTTTTTTACTCCTCGTGAAACCGACTTAATTACGGAAGTCGAAATTCTAATGAATCATGAAATTGACGTTATTGAATTTCCTGAAGTTGTAGAAATTTCTTCTAAATTAATTGAGCCTGAAAAAGACAAACAACCAATTAAATTTTTGCTTAAAAAACCAAAATTAGATGGTGAAGGTGCTTTTCACGAAAAATCAAAAAAGAATAAAAAAGTAAACCTTGGAGGTCCTTCAAAAACCAAAAAGAAAGTTTCTGGTTCTGTGAATAGAAATATGCTTAAAACGAGAGATAAGAAACGTAAAGATAAAAAATAGTTTATTGTTTTAATGTTGATTCAAAAATATAAGCCATTATATAATAAAAATATAAATTGAACAATCATAAAAAGTAGTATTTTTGACAAACAAAAGTAAGAATGCAATTTAAACATCCAGAAATACTTTATTTTCTTTTTGTGTTGGTGATTCCAATTCTGGTCCATTTGTTTCAATTGCGTCGATTTAAAAAAGAATATTTCACCAATGTTCAATTCCTAAAAGAACTTTCAATTCAAACCCGAAAAAGTTCAAAAATTAAAAAATGGTTGTTATTAATCACACGATTATTACTATTAACAGCCCTAATTATTGCGTTTTCGCAACCTTTTTTCAAAGCCAAAGATTCTAAGAATATTTCAAACGAAATGTATCTCGTTTTGGATAATTCCTATTCGATGCAAGCCAAAGGTAATAAAGGGGAATTATTGAAAAGAGCGATTCAAGAATTATTAGAAAACACCCCGGAAAATCAGACTTTTTCATTGATTACCAATACCGAAACATATTGGAATATCGACATCAAATCGATTCAAAAAGAAGTTCAAAATATCAGTTATAGTGCGCTTCCATTTCAATTGGAAAGCGCAATGGCAAAAATTAAATCTAGAAAAAGCGCCAATAATAAAGATGTAATTATCATTACCGATGCAATTGGTTTAAAACCAAAACAACTAAAAAGTATCGATAAAAATTTTAATACTTACTTCATTAATCCTGAGGCCGAGCAAAAAAATAATATCTCAATTGACAGTGTTTATATGAATCAAACGCTGAATGATTTTTATGAAATTGGTGTCAACCTAAAATCATTTGGAGAGCAAAATAATGCGATTCCAATTGGTTTATACAATAATAACAAACTAGTGGCTAAAACATTAGTTAAATTTGAAAAGCCAGAAACGTCCATCAATTTTACAATTCCAAAGAAAGATTTTAATGGTTACGTTTCCATAAATGATGCTAGTTTGAAATACGACAATATCTATTATTTTAGCATCACTAAGCCTGAAAAAATTAATGTTATTAGCATTGGAAAAACAGAAAAAAGCAGTTTCTTAACTCGTATTTATACTTCTAAGGAATTCAATTATAGTAATTCTACTATAGAAACATTAGATTATAATAGTATTGAAAAGCAAGATGCTATTATTCTAAATGAACTTGAAAATTTACCTCCAGCACTAGTAACCAATTTAAAATCGTTTGTAGAAAAAGGTGGAAATTTAATATTTATTCCATCATCAGAAAGTAAAATTGCTGAAACCAATCGTTTTTTAGGAAATTTTGGACAAATACAATTTGGAAACAACCAAAATACTAGTAAATTAATCACTAAAATTGCATTTCAACATCCATTATTTCAGTCCGTTTTTGAGAAAAAAATTGACAATTTTCAGTATCCAAGTACCAAACAAAATTTTCAGCTAAATACTGCAAACCCACCCATTTTGAGCTACGAAGACCAAAGTTGTTTTTTAACTTCCGTTCAAAATCAGGTTTCGAGTGTATTTGTTTTTGCTGCTCCAATTAATAAGATGAGCTCTAATTTCCAAAATTCACCTTTAATTGTCCCTGTATTTTACAATATGGCGCAAAATACTCAAAAAACAGGCGTAAATTCGTTGACAATTGGAGAAAACCAACCGTTTTTAGTTGCTACAAACTTATCAAAAGATGAAATTTTAGAGGTACAAAATGAAAATGAGAAATTTATACCAACACAACAAATATTAAATAACAAAGTTAAATTACAATTCAATGATTACCCTATCTTTGCAGGGAATTTTAAAATTTACAAAAAAGACGAAATTGTCAGAAATATAAGTTTTAATTACAATCGTTCAGAAAGTAATTTAGAGCAATCGCAAAGCCAATTATTATCTGATTATAAGGTAGAAAAATCTATCGAAACTATATTTAACAGCTTACTTTCCGACCGAAGTAATGATGAAATTTGGAAAATATTTGTACTATTGACCTTATTATTTTTATTTTTAGAAGTATTAATTCAAAAATTAGTAAAATGAACCTAATTATCCGTGAAGCTACAATAATTGATTCTAAAAGTCCTTTTCACAATCAAATGGTTGATGTGAAAATAAAATCTGGAACAATTGAAAAAATTGGAAGTAAAATCCCAAATGAAAATGGTTTTGAAGAAATAAAATTAGAGAATTTGCATCTTTCCCAAGGTTGGTTTGACAGCAGTGTTTCTTTTGGAGAACCTGGTTATGAAGAACGAGAAACTATTGCGAATGGATTAAATGTAGCTGCAAAAAGCGGTTTCACAGCGGTGGCTTTACAGCCCAACTCCTTCCCTATAATTGACAATCAAGCTCAAATTAATTTTGTAAAAAATAAAGCAAAAGGAGCTGCAACGGAATTATATCCCATTGGTGCTTTCACAAAAGATAGTGAAGGTAAAGATATGGCAGAATTATTCGATATGAAAAATGCTGGCGCTATCGCTTTTGGAGATTACAATAAGGATATTGACAATGCCAATCTACTTAAAATAGGTTTGCAGTATGTTCAAGATTTTGATGGTTTACTAATTGCCTATTCTCAAGACGCCAATATTAAAGGGAACGGCGTAGTAAATGAAGGGGTTGTTTCTACAAGATTAGGTTTAAAAGGGAATCCAAATTTGGCCGAAGAATTGCAAATATCTCGCAATCTATTCCTTTTAGAATACACTGGTGGAAAATTGCATATTCCTACCATTTCAACCGCAAAATCGGTAGAATTAATAAAAAATGCAAAAGCCAAAGGTTTAAATGTGACTTGTAGCGCTGCCGTTCATCATTTGGTTTTAAATGATGAAAAATTAGAAGGATTTGATACAAGATATAAAGTTTCACCGCCTTTAAGAACTGAAGAAGATAGAAAAGCTTTAATCGAAGGAGTTAATAACAATACAATCGATATGATCACCACTGATCATAATCCGATTGACATTGAGTACAAGAAAATGGAATTTGAAGGATCTAAAAACGGCACCATCGGATTAGAATCAGCTTTTGGAGCTTTAACGACCGTATTACCTCTAGAAAAAATAATTGAAAAATTTACCTCAAGTAAAATACTCTTCGGAATTGAAAATTCATCAATAAAAGAAGGAGAAAAAGCAAATATTACCCTTTTTAATCCTAATGGAAATTGGACTTTTGAGAAAGAAAATATCCTTTCAAAATCTAAAAATTCCGCCTTTTTAGGAACAGAAATGAAAGGTAAGGTATATGGAATATACCATCAAAACAAATTAGTTTTATCATAAATATAAAGTATTAAAAAATGGAAAATTCTGTTGAAGAAGGGAAAACAATTGCTATTACAAGTTATATTTTAATTGTAGGCGTACCAATAGCAATGTCCATGAATAGTGAAAATAAAAATTCGTTCGCTTCTTTTCACATACGTCAATCCTTAGGTATATCATTAACATTCATATCTTTGGGATTAATTATTAGCAATTTTAACTCCCTTTTAATTACAGTGCCAATGTGGATTTCGGTTTCAGTATTGATGACCTATGGAATAGTTAGTGCCATAAATGGGTCAAAAAAACCAATTCCAATTTTAGGTCACTATTTTCAAAATTGGTTTAAAGCCATCTCATAATAATGGAATTATCACTAGAATATAAAGTTCGAGAACCAAAAATCCTTCTAGATAAAAACCCATTATTGCTTTTATTGCACGGTTATGGGAGCAACGAAGACGATTTATTTTCATTTGCTTCTGAATTACCCGACGAATATTATGTTATTTCTGCCAGAGCACCCTATGATTTACAATATGGAAGTTATGCATGGTATGCAATCAATTTTGATGCCGATCAAAATAAATTTTCAGATCACGATCAAGCAGTACTTTCAAGAGATTTAGTGGTTAAATTCTTAGAAGAACTAAAATCAAAATTCCCAATCGACATTTCCAATATTACCTTAATCGGCTTCAGCCAAGGTTCTATTTTGAGTTATTCTATTGCTCTTTCTTATCCTAAAATAGTTCAACGTGTTGGAGCTTTAAGTGGCTATTTAAATTTAGATACTACTATTGTCAACTACCAAAATAATGATTTTAGTAGTTTAAAAATATTTTCATCACATGGTACTGTTGACCAAGTAATCCCTGTAGAATGGGCTCGAAAAACAGATCCTATATTAAAAAGCTTAGGAATTAATTCTACTTATAAAGAATACCCTATTGGTCATGGCGTTTCCCCACAGAATTTTTATGACTTAAAAAGCTGGTTGTTAGAAAAATAAACCTCAAAAGACTTGAATTAAAACAAATACGAATAAAAAAGCAGACACGAATTTCACTAATTAGCACGAATTTATTAGTGGAAATTCGTGTAATTCGTGGTTAAAAAATTATTTTTTTGGAAACAACAAAGATTGGTTGACCTCAAAGGAAAAGCTTTTGTCTTCGTTTACAAAATACTTCAATAAGACTTCTCCCCAGTTTTCACCATCACTAAAATCAGCTATAATCCATCGGTGGTTGATGACTTTAATTTTATTAATGGTAAATTTATTCAAACCGAACTTCTTTTGACCAGTATAGGGATTTCCATTTGGGTTCTCATTAAATTTCAATAAAGCCTCTTTTAAAGAAGGGATTAAAGTTGTTATATCACTTTTTTGATCCATTTTTGTGGTAAAGTAATTTGCCTCTTGGAGTTTTGATTTGAATTCAGTTTCTTTTGATTGAAACTTTTTAGTCAGCTTTTCTAATTGACTATTTTGAAATTCAACCTGTTTTGAATAGTAGGCATAAGTGAAAATATTAAAAACCAATGCTAGAATAAAAAGGTAAAGTAAAAGCGAATGTTTCATTATAATATATTTATTTCAAGATTATCGTAAGCCAAATTAATTGTATCAGGTAGTTTATTTTGAACTTCATTATGAAATCCAAGATGGTAACTAATATGAGTTAAATAGGCTTTTTTAGGTTGTACCAATGCGATGAAATCCAAAGCTTCTTGCAAATTAAAATGGGTATTATGATGTTCCTCTCGTAAGGCATTTACCACTAAAACGTCAAGATTTTTTAATTTTTCAAGTTCTTGATTATCAATAGTTTTAACATCGGTTAAATAAGCGAAAGATTCAATTCGATAACCAAAAACTTGAAGACTTCCGTGCATCACATTTATAGGAATAATTTCTTTTCCACCCAATACAAATGATTCCTTATTTACTACTTCAATTGGAGATACTGTTGGAGCACCAGGATACTTGTTTTCCGTTTCAAAAATATAATCAAAACGTCTTTTTAAATTATTTAAAACTCGCTGGTGTGCATAAATTGGAATATCGCCATGTTTAAAATTAAAAGGTCGGATGTCGTCTAATCCAGCAGTGTGATCGGCATGTTCGTGGGTATATAAAATCGCATCAACTTTGGAACATTTTGAGGCTAGCATTTGTTGTCTAAAATCGGGGCCGCAATCAATAATTAAAGAAAAGTTATCCCAAGAAACCCAAACAGAAACTCTTAACCGTTTGTCTTTTGGATTATCGCTTAGGCAAACAGGATGATTACTACCAATTACTGGGATTCCTTGCGAAGTACCGGTACCTAAAAAATAAACTTTCACGTATTTTTTTTACAAAAATAATATTAAAATTCTTTAATTGAAGTCCTATTTTACTAACTTTGTAAACAAGTTTATTGTAAATCATAAAAAAGTGACTGAAATTAAATTAAAAGGTGACAAAGTCATCGAACAAATCCCTTCTATTAAAGACAAAGCACTTCGTATCAATTTAAACGAAAATATCTATGGTACTTTTGCGGAAATTGGAGCTGGACAAGAAACAGTAAGACATTTTTTTAGAGCTGGTGGTTCTTCTGGAACAATTGCAAAAGCAATGTCTGCCTACGATAAAGATTTTAGTGACGCTATTTATGGCGATGAAGAAGACGGAAGATACGTAACTGAAAGTCGCTTAAAAAAAATGCTATCCCACGAATATGCATTAATTGAAAACCGATTAAGTCGTGAAAAACATCCTAATAAAATGTTTTTTAGTTATGCCAATACGGTAGCAACGATTGACTTTGCAAAAAAATTCAAAGGACACGGTTGGATGGGAATTCGATTTCAAATTGAACCTGACGAAGCAATAAACGAAATTATAATTCACATTCGATTTAAAGAAACGGATGCTAAATTGCAACAAGAAACTTTAGGTATTTTAGGAGTAAATTTAATTTATGGTGCCTATTACAAATACAACGATCCTAAAAAACTACTTCGTTATTTATACGACCACTTAGATAAAGACCAATTAGAGATTGATACTATCAATTTTTCAGGACCTCGCTTTGCAAATGTGGACAACCGATTAATGAGTTTACAATTGGTTAAAAACGGCATGACCGACGCGGTGATGTTTGACCCAAGCGGTAAAAATATATTGCCTGCAGCGATTTTATACAAAAAAAATATCTTGGCATTACGTGGAAGTTTTAGGCCGGTAACCAAGGTAAATATGGACATGTACGAGCATTCCTTAAAAATGTTCCTCAAAGAGAATAAAGTTGATAAAGAAAACACATTAGTTGTTTTTGAAATTACACTTTCTAACTTGCGCTCTGACGGAGAAATAGACGAACGCGATTTCATGGACCGAGCGGAATTACTATGTTCTTTAGGACAAACCGTAATGATTTCTAACTTCCAAGAATTTTATCGTGTGGTTGAATATTTCTCAAATTACACTAAAGCTCGTATGGGATTAGCAATGGGAGTAAACAACTTAATTGATATTTTTGACGAAAAATACTACCGCCATTTAAGTGGAGGGATTTTGGAGGCGTTTGGAAAATTATTCTATCGCGATTTAAAAGTTTTCTTATATCCAATGATAGCCGAAAACAAAGAAATTATTAACTCTGAGAATCTAAAAGTTCACCCAAGAATGAAAGAGTTATACAAATTCTTTAAATTCAATGGTAAAGTAATAGATATTGAAGATTACGACCCTCAGAATTTAGAAATTTTCTCAAGGGAAGTTCTAAAAATGATTAGCGAGGGACAAACTGGTTGGGAAAACATGCTTCCACAAGGAATTAGTGAAATTATTAAGAAACACCATCTTTTTGGTTACGACCCAAATAAAGTTTTGGAAATCAATAACTAATTCAATATTATATAATTTAAGCCAGGAAAATTTCCTGGCTTTTTTTGTTTTTGCCATGCTGAACTGGTTTCAGCATCTCGATAAAGTTAGTAATCTTAACACTTATGAAATTAACCCATGGGGTGTAATTCGAAAATCGTTATTAATTTTTTTCTTTTTGCCACGAATACTCGAATATCTAAGAAAAACTGGTGAAAATTATTTCATCTATGATGAAAATTCGAATAAAATCGAAAAGTAAAATTGAAAAATTCGAAAATTCGTGGCAAAATTATTTTTAATTATTACACCAACGGTTTAAATTAAGTACATTCTTCCATTAATCTTTTTGATATTTCTTCTTTTTTTACATTATCGATTGCATCGCACAATTGAACATATTTATAAACTACTTTTTTATTTTCTAAACACATTTTTATCAATCGACCACTAGACAAAGAAGTAATGCCTTCATTTTCTATATTTGAAATAGTGTTTTTGCTAAAACCTAATATTACACTAAACATAGATGCCGAAATTTTGTATTTGTTTCTGAAGTCGATGATTTCATTTGGTGAAGCAGCTCCTTTCGCAATATGATAGGCATTTTTTAATGCTTTGATATTACGTTGCATTTGATTTTTGGTGTAATACTTCTCTTTCGTTTCTTTATTTATTAAACCTGTATTTTCATCTACAGAATAATCCAAATAAAAGAACTCATTATATTTTAATTTGATTCCTTTGTATTCTTTTTCTTCAACAACAGTTAACTCGTCAGTAGTTGAATTATCTCTTGTTAATATTTTTTTAGTTTCCATAGTTTAAATTTTAAAAGGTTGCGCCATTGGGTATTTTGGCAAATGATTTGAAAATAATAGTATCTGTAAACCACTTACTTCTAATCCATATTTTAGATAAATTTCTACATTACTTTTCCCTATTTTAGTACAAAAAGCGCACACATTAAAATCGGCAGAATTCGAAGGGTCTATACCTCTGTAATAATTTTCTGTAGTCAAATTTTCAATAGCTTCCTCGATATCTTCAATTTCTATTTCAAAATCTAAAACTAGATCTTGCAATTCTGAATTGGCTTTACTTGTAAATGTTATTTCTACCCCTTCAAAGATTCTCCTTCTAGTTTCATCTAAAAAATCTTGAATTAAAGTAATATTCTCTGCGGTATTGGGTAATTCTAACATCATTTTGTATGGATTATAATATAAATACAAATATATCATTTATTATTAAATTCCCAATCATTGGGAGAAATATTTAACATTATATTTAACTCAACCCATTTGTCATGCTGAACTTGTTTCAGCATCTAATAGAATCTGAAATAAAATCCCATTGACAAATCTATTGTGGTGATCTGGTTAATAAATCTAAATGAAAAAAACTAGCC
>CAIJFC010000031.1 GCA_903819815.1 uncultured Bacteroidota bacterium | reverse complement strand
CAATTGGTTGGTTGAAAGTTACTGCTTGATAAAACAAATTAATCGTATTAGTTACAAGAGTCGTTACAATATTATCAAAAGGAATTGGTGTTGTACTGCCTGGAGGTGTAAAATAACTTATGCCAGAAGGAATATTATTAGCATAATTAGTAATATTACTAGTAGTTGAATTATTTACAATAGCAAACCATTCCATTCCTGTTCCTCTTGGGTTTGCTTGAATAAAGTAGGGTGACGGAACTGTTGTGCCCGTCCATTTAATGGTAATTCCGTTAGTATCTAATACAACTTGTGCTTTGATTGTTTGAACGGCTAAAAATACTGAAATAATTAGGAGTGTAATTTTTTTCATAATTATTTTGTTTAATTTATTTAATTGTAAATATATTAAAAATAAAATAAAAATTGTCTATGTCCTTGATTTTCTAATAATTGAGTAAGTAATCATCGCGTTAAAATTGTAACTTTCTCCAATAGGGGGAGCAAAACAAAACCCGATACGAAAGTGTCGGTTTTTTTTTGTTTTTACAGGTTAAAATTAATATCTATACTTTTACTTTCCTATTTATTTTCTGAATTCCTATAAATTAATTTTATCCGTTTCCCTTTTAAGTTAACAATTTCTTAGCAAACAAATAATTAAACAATAACTTGTTTTTTACAAGTAATTGTTTACATTTGATAAATAATAATTTTAATTTAAAACCCTCTATTATGAAATTAATTTATTCTGTATTGTTTGTATCTCTTTTATTTGCGTCTTGTAAACCAAAAAGCGAATCGGCTGCCAATGAAGCATTCGAGAAAAATTCTAAAACTGTTTTGACGTATCTACAAGGCGTTCAAAATGAAAAAATTGATTACTCTTCATTTTCTAAAGATTTCAAATCATTGAATACTTGGTTCGGCGCCAAAGACACCCTTTCATTAGATCAATTTAAAATCGGAGACCGTGAAAATTTTAAAAATTTTAATTTTAAATTGTTAGATTCCGTACCTGTTTTTTTACCAGGAGTAAATTCACTAACAAAAAAAGTTGACGGATCTGTACGTATTTATTCTACTTGGGAAATTAGCGCCGAAAAAACGGATTCTACCGAAGCCAAATCAGGTAGATTAAAAATATATGAATCCTATGATTTTGATGTAGATGGAAAAATTCTATTCCAACAAGGTTATGGCGATTTCACAGGTTTAATGATGTACTTAACTAATAAATAATTTAAATTTAAAAACAATCAAAATGAAATTAACAATCAAAAATATTTCAGCATTTATCCTTTTGGCATTTTCAACTGTTGTAATTGGTCAAAACGTTGCTTCAGCCGGAAAAATATTTCAAGATGGTAAAGACAAAAATAAAACGTATGTTTTAGGTAGTGACAAAGCAATGAAAGTGGTTTTAGAAAGCATGAAAGCATACAATTCTAACGATGCTAAGAAAGATTTGTCTTTTTACTCGGATAAAATGATTAAAGAAACAGGAGATTTCAGTAACAATTGGCACAAGTCAATGAAATCATTAAACCAACAACCCTTTGCAATGTTTCCACTTAGAATTAAAGGGTCTAATGAAGATCTTGTTTTTTCAATCTCACAAGAAGATCGAGAATGGAAAAATGGGTCTAAACAAAAATTATATTTGTTTGAAATTTTTACCATCAACAAAGCTGGAAAAATAAGCGACTTTTTGCAATTTCAAAATGTTCCTAAAACGAATGAATTTGGCTTATCAGATGGCGGAAAATTTTTTATGAAAGACAGTACTGCCACTTTTACCTTTTCTAATAGAGGGGAAGTTGAAACAATTGAAAAAATGGCGGTTGCTTTCAACAAAATGGATGGTGAGGCTTATTCTAAGTTTTTTGCAGATTCTTTAAAATACTATCATTCCAACGGAAAGTTTGAAAAAATATCAAATAAAAATTGGATCAAATATTTTGATAATACAAAATCCGTAAACTGGAAAATTAACGGAATTTTACCTTTTAAAATTTCTGATACAGACCCAGTTTCTGGAATAATGGTTAGTGCAACAGTAAAGTGGGAAATGAAAGATGGGACTATAGGGAATAGAGATCAATTTGTTCAATATTCTTATGATTTAAATGGAAAAATAACAAGTGTTAATAGCTTTGGGAAAGATGTAAAATATGTTTCTAAAGAAGAAAAAATGGCTGCAATTAAAGCAGAAATTATAGCATTAGAAAAAAGCTATGACACCTATTACAATGCTGGTGATTTAAATAACTTGATAACCCTTTATGCTGATGATGCAATACGACTTCCAAACAATCAAACAATCATTTCAGGGAAAGAGGCTATTAAAAAAGAAATGGAAACGGAACAAGCTAACAAGAAAAAGGGAATTACTAATACCAGCGAAACTACTGATGTTTTTGGCGATGAAAACACCGTTACCGAAGTTGGAAAAACAATTCGAAAAGATGCATCAGGAAAAGTAAAAAGCACAGGAAAATACATTACTATTTGGAAGAAAGTAAATGGAAAATTCGTAACCGTCAGAGAAATGTGGAATGATGATGCCAAGTAATACTATCATCAATAATTAATTCAATCAAAAAGAGCAACTGTAACTAGTTGCTCTTTTTTATTATAATATTTTTTTTATTCTTGATTCTGCAAAGCAATTTTTTGATTTTCAATTGTAGCGCTTTGAATCTCATTTGCGAATTCTAAATATTTTTCTCTTCTACTACTAATAAACAACTCTCTATCCTTAAAGATTTCTGCCTTAATTGAAAGCTGAGATTCGTTTAATTGATCATCTGCCAAAGTATCAATTGAAATCATGTATAGCTCAACTAATAGCGGTAGAATACAAATTCCTTTTCTGGTAGCTATAAACATGGCGCTTTTTTTAGTCCCTTTTGGATTTAATTTAGCAACATAACCAAATTCTATTAAATGAACTAATCTCGAGGTAAGTATATTAGTTGCTATTTTTTCTTTCGAATTTGAAAACTCCTTAAAAGTAGCTTTTTTGTGTAATAGCATATCTCTTAATATCAATAAAGACCATTTATCACCAAATAAATCTACAGTCATCGCTATAGCGCAAGTAGATCTGTAATTATTGTTATTCATTTTTTTAAATTATCTAATTAATATATGCCTAAATATTAAAAAATTAATAACTCTAGTAAATGAGAAATTATTGCCTAATAAATAATATTTCAAAAATAAGAAAAGTTAATAATTTAAAGAAAAAATTAACAAAACATTTCAAATTGTTTGCAAATAGCAATTAATAAATTAAATTTGTGTGGTATTATTTAATTTAAACATTAATAAAATGAAAAAATCAATTTTAGTTATTGCATTAACTAGCTTACTATTTGTAAGTTGTAAAAATGAAAGTGCCGAAATAGAAAAAATAGCTCAGGCAAACATCGATTCTTATTCCAAAACATGGGATTTAGTTGTAAATGAAGGAAAAGTAGACGTCCTTGACTCTGCTTATGCTCCAGAAATTGTTCTGCACACCGTGCCAGAAATTAAAGGAATAGCTGGCGCAAAAGCGTATTACGCTAATTTTGTAACTGGATTTTCTAACAGAAAATTTATTGTGAAAGAAATTTTTGCAAGTGGAGACAAACTAACAAAATATTGGGTGTTTAAAGGGACTCACACAGGTGATTTTATGGGAATTCCAGCAACTGGAAAAACTATCGCTGTAGAAGGTTGTACCATTGCTAGAATGGTAAACGGAAAAATTGTTGATGAAAGAGATTTCATGGACAACATGGATTTCATGAAACAATTAGGGTTGATGAAATAATTATTTATTTTATTTTATAGAAAGGGTTTTAGTTCGCGCTAAAACCCTTTTTTATTTTATTAAATAACGTATTTTTGTAAAATAATATAACAATTCTTAACCAAATAGTTACAATGATAACAATTGCAAATCAATTCGGAATGAAAGAAGCGCTAGCGCAATTAGGTGTAAAAGCGATAAATGAAGGGGCTTCTACTGGGATTAATAATTTTTCAAATGGGGCAACTTTAGAAAGCTATTCCCCCGTTGACGGACAATTAATTGGTGCTGTAAAATGCACTTCCGAAGCGGATTACGAAAAGGTAATGCAGGCAGCTACTTCGGCATTTCAAATATTTAGAGTAATGCCAGCCCCTCAACGAGGGGAAATTGTTAGGCAATTTGGGGAAAAACTTAGACAAAATAAAGAAGCTCTTGGAAAATTAGTTTCCTACGAAATGGGAAAATCACTTCAAGAAGGTTACGGTGAAGTTCAAGAAATGATCGATATCTGCGATTTTGCCGTAGGACTTTCTCGTCAATTACACGGGTTAACAATGCACTCTGAAAGACCTGGCCACAGAATGTACGAACAATACCACCCAATGGGAATTGTTGGAATCATTTCTGCATTCAATTTTCCAGTTGCAGTTTGGGCTTGGAACACGGCGTTAGCATGGATTTGTGGTGATGTTTGCGTTTGGAAACCTTCTGAAAAAACACCCCTTTGCGGAATCGCTTGTCAGAATATTATTGCTGAAGTGATCAAAGAAAATAACCTTCCGGAAGGAATTTCTTGTTTGATAAACGGAGATTACAAAGTAGGTGAATTAATGACTAATGACCGTAGAATTCCATTAATATCGGCTACTGGATCTACAAGAATGGGTAAAATAGTTGCGCAAGCCGTTGCAGGTCGTCTTGGAAAATCATTATTAGAATTAGGTGGAAACAATGCTATTATCGTTACGCCAGATGCCGATATTAAAATGACTGTAATCGGTGCTGTATTTGGCGCTGTAGGTACTGCCGGACAACGTTGTACTTCTACTCGCCGATTGATTATTCACGAAAGTATTTATGAAAAAGTAACAGAAGCAATCGTTTCAGCATACAAGCAATTGAGAATTGGAAATCCATTGGATCAAAACAACCACGTTGGACCCTTAATTGACACTATGGCGGTTGAAATGTACAAAAATGCTTTGGAAAAAGTAGTTGCCGAAGGAGGTAAAATCCTTGTTGAAGGCGGTGTACTTTCAGGCGAAGGTTATGAAAGTGGCTGCTACGTTAAACCAGCAATCGCTGAAGCTGACAACTCATTTGAAATTGTGCAACACGAAACTTTTGCCCCAGTATTGTATCTATTAAAATATTCTGGCGATGTTCATGATGCTATTGCTATTCAAAACGGAGTGGCTCAAGGATTATCATCTGCAATTATGACTAATAATTTGCGTGAAGCAGAACTTTTCCTTTCTGTTGCCGGTTCCGATTGTGGAATTGCAAACGTAAATATAGGAACTTCAGGTGCAGAAATTGGGGGTGCTTTTGGTGGTGAAAAAGAAACTGGTGGTGGTCGTGAATCGGGTTCCGATGCTTGGAAAGTATACATGAGAAGACAAACAAATACCATTAATTACACTACAAGTTTGCCTTTAGCACAAGGAATAAAATTTGATTTATAATATAAATTAGGTTTAATTTCTCCCTTTTTCATCAGGATATAATTGTGGCAAAGGATCACTTTGCCAATATTCTTTGGTGTCAATATCTAAAATTGTTAACGGCCCTAAAAATGCCGCCCCGGTGTCGATATTCCAAACATTGGCCATTTGAATTGGAATGATTTTATTGATTTTGGTCACGGGTGTATGCCCAATATAAATTTCGCTATATAATTTTAGCCTTTTTGGATACAAAAGAGCATCTGAACTCATCGATTTATCCAATGCAACTGCCAGTTCCCAAAGCGTTCGTTCCCAATAAAACATTTTTGGAAAATATTCGTGGGTCACACCGTTCAAATTGGTAAATCCAGCATGAACAAACAATCGGTTGCTAGAATCCAGATAATAATTGTCTAAATTCTTTAAAAAATCGATGTGTTTTTGTTTAGTAGCCTCGTCAACATTGGCATAAGCCAAAACGGTGGCTTGCCCCCCGTGATCAAACCACAAAGGATTGTCACGGTTGGATTGCAACCAATCCAACAATAATTCATCGTGATTTCCTCTAATAAAAATACAATTTTGCTTTTGGCTTAAGCCAATTAAAAAATCGATTACCTGTGGCGATTCACTCCAGCCATCTACATAATCACCTAGGAAAATTAAGGTGTCTTTTTGGGTAACATTGGCTTTTTCTAAAACTTGATTCAGGGCTCTCAAACCGCCATGAATGTCACCTATTACAAGGGTTCTTTTCATATTATTGGTTTATTATACTACATCATATTTCATCTTTCTCAAAATACGCAGCGCTTCTTTAAACGACAAATAAATTTCGGAATACGGCTTCAAAATTAGTTTAGAATCAATTAATTTTTGCTTCGCTTCCTCAAATCCGTTAAGGTAACAAATCATTAAGGTAGAAGGCAAATTCTCTAAATCTCTGAATTCGTTATCGGTTAATTTTATTCCTTTCTCTAATTTATTGATCAACGAAAGGTTGGAATTGTAAACATGAAAAAGTGTTTTTTTATCAAATTCTGGAGGTTCAAATAGCATTTCACGATCAATTTTATAATACCCATTATCAAAAAAATGCAAGGTTTGTTTTTCTAAAGGATAATACCTTATTTTATCATTTAGCCCCAAAGGAACGTACTCGGTAATAGTAAATGTAGTGTCGTCAAAGCTAATAGTTACCACATCTTGAGCAGAATAAAACAATTTTATTTGCTCGTTGATCAATGCGATATCCACTCTGGAAAGAAAAATATTGTCCCCTACTTTTTTGTAGTTCCCCGCCCAACAAATCACAAATAATTCCTTAAATACTTTATATTTTGGAGAAATGTCTTTATGACTTAAATTCATAAATGCAATCACCCCATCCAAAGTATATTCAATGCTGTTTCTGGAATTATTTTCTATTCCATGAACGGTTGCCGAATTCTGATAATTTTTTTCTACTTCGCCCTCAATAGGAATGGTATTACTTCCACGCCTAATAAAAACGCTGTTTATGGGAATGGTATGAATGCCTTTTTTGAAAAATGAAGATTTCTTTTTTGGCTTTATCGTTACCAATCCGATCACTTTGTCTTTTGGTAAATTGGGAAAAGGCACGTTTTCATATTGAATTTTTGGAGGATTTTCCAAATAGGCATTTACCAAATTTTGAATGCGACTGTCGTCAAAGAAATCATCGCCTACAATTTCGTTATCGTGGTCTTCCACACCAACAACAATATAGGAATTATTAGACGGATTTGAATTGGACAAGGCACAAATATGCTTCAAAAACTTGGCTTTTCCTTCGCGAGTATGCAAATTCAACTGTCGCTTTTTATCATAAAAACTTGACTCATCGTGATGAGCCAATAGATTTTTAATAAGAAGTCGCTTGTTAATCATATTGTTGCTTTTCGGCGATTTATTTAGGAATTTCGCTTTACAATACTCACCATCGCTTGCGCAGTAGGCATTACCACTAAATCGGCAATATTCACATGGTAGGGTCTAGATACAACAAAATGAATAATATCGGCTAAATCTTCGGCTTGCAAAGGCGAAAATCCTTTATAAACATTCGCTGCTTTCTCCGTATCACCTTTGAAACGAACGGTGCTAAATTCAGTGTCAACCATTCCTGGATGAATGGCGCCTACGCGAATACCATAAGGATTTAAATCGATTCTCATCGCTTGGTTTAAGGAATCTACTGCGTGTTTTGTGGCACAATAAACGTTCCCATTTGGGTAAACTTCTTTTGCTGCGGTGGAGCCAATGTTAATAATATGTCCTGATTCACGAGCGACCATATTGGGAATTATAGCTCTGGAAACATACAAAAGTCCTTTTAAATTGATGTCGATCATCGTGTCCCAATCGTCTAAATCGCCAGTTTGAATTGGGTCTAACCCATGTGCATTCCCCGCATTATTAATTAAAACATCAATAGTTGAAAACGATTCTGGAAGTGAGGCAATACTATCAAAAACCGCTTTTTTATCTCGAACATCAAACAATAAGGAATGGACTTCGGTAAATTCCAAAAGTTCTTTTTGCAATTCTAAAATACGATCTTCACGACGACCGCAAAGCACAATCTTATAATTATTTTTAGCTAAAACTCTTGCGGTTGCTCTTCCTATTCCGCTTGTTGCGCCTGTAATTAATGCTGTTTTCAATTTATTTATGTTATTTAGTATTAAGGGACTTTATTTCCCATGCTTTCTGTCCAAATGGCAAACCAATCTTCTTTTTCTAATTCCAATTGGGTTGCTTTCATCAATTGTTGAATTCTAGCCACATTCACGGTTCCTGCCACTGGAATTACTTTAGCAGGATGATGTAAAATCCATGCCAATAATAAAGTATCAGCACCAAAATGGTATTTTGAAACTAATGAAGCGAGTAGTTTTTTTAATCTTCTAGTCTGCTCATTATCTTCTCGAAAAACAGTTCCAAGTGGATTCCATGACATCGGTTGGATGTTGTGAATTTGCATATAATCGAAACTTCCGTCAACCATTGGCTCATAATTTGTTGCCGAAAAGGGTACCTGATTGTAACTAATTTCGGTTTTTTGACGGATTAATTCTGTTTGAGAAGCTGTAAAATTGGAAACTCCAAAATCAATTATTTTACCTTCCGATTTTAATTTAGTTACCGACTCAGCAATTTCATCAGCTTGCATTAACGGACTTGGTCGGTGTAATAAAAGCACATCTAAATAATCTGTTTGGAGGTTTTTTAATGAATTTTCCACCGACCAAATGAGGTAATCCTTGGAATAATCATAATGCTTAATTTTATTATTTCGGTTTTCAGAAACATGTTGAATGCCACATTTTGAAATAAATTGTAGTGATTCTCTATCTATTTTGCTTGAGGCAAATGCCTTTCCAAATGCCGCTTCAGTGGTATAAGAACCATAGATATCGGCATGATCAAAAGTGGTGATTTTATTTT
>CAIJFC010000030.1 GCA_903819815.1 uncultured Bacteroidota bacterium | reverse complement strand
CGATACGAATAATCTCTAGAAATTACAAGCAATCATTCGGTCATTGCCATAAATGTCTTTTCGAAGTTCCCTATTTTTTAAACCTAAAGATTCTAATAAATCTAGAGTTTCTTTACCCAAATATTGATTGATTTCGAAAAATAATTGTCCGTTAGGATTTAAATTGGTAGCAGCCAATTCAGCAATTTTCTTATAAAAAATTAAGGCATCATCATCGGCTACAAATAGCGCCAAATGGGGTTCGTTTTCCAAAACATTGGTTTTTATTTCCGACTTTTCTAGGTTTCTAACATACGGTGGATTGGATACTATAATGTCAAATTTTTGGTCTAAACTAGTCGTTTCAAGGATGTTTTTATGTAAAAAAGTCACAGAAACGGCATTCAAAAGGGCATTTTTTTCGGCTACAGCCAATGCCATTTCGGAAACATCAATCGCAAAAACTTCAGAGTTAGGGATGTTCTTTGCCAAAGAAATCGCAATACAACCGCTTCCAGTTCCAATATCCAAAATTCTTAAATTTTTCTTTTTTGATATTTTACTATTTAATTTAACAATCCAATCTACTAATTCTTCCGTTTCAGGTCTAGGAATTAATACATTTTCATCAACCATAAATTCTGAACCATAAAAATGAGTTGTTCCTAATATATATTGAATAGGGATTTGAGTTTTTAACTTTTCTAAAATAGTATTCCAAATTGAAATTTCATCTTCAGAAAATTCTTTATCAGCATCCAAAGCCAAGTCAATTCTTCTTAATTGGCGCTTGTTTTCAAGTAGTATATAAAAGAAACTCTCTGCTTCCATTTCATCATAAAATGGCAATAGAGATTTTATAAAATTGATTTTGTATTCTTTTATTTTCATTACTATTTTAGTTTTTTCAACATCCAAACTTCACAAGAATTGTGACCGGTATCTCCAATTTGTTGTTCTAAATATTCAAAACCTGATTTTCGATATAATTTTTGCGCCGCATCCATGTAAGTCATTGTTTCAATGTAACAATTTTCAAAACCATACTCTACTGCTTTTTCGAGGCAAAGATTCATCAATTTTGTTCCAAATCCTAGTCCTCTTAATTCAGGCAAAAAGTACATTTTTTGGAGTTCACAAATGGAATCTTCCGCATTTTCCAATTGCATTATTCCTGCTCCGCCCAAAATTTGGTCATTATTTTCAACTACAAAATAAATGGCTCTTGGAATATCATAAACTTCAAATAAGGTATCTAAATACGGATCTGCATATGCTGTTCCTACTTTTGGCGCGCCAAAATCAGTCAACACATCTCTTACAATTGCGGCCATTTGAGCATTGTCTTGCTTTTGGATTTCTCTAATTCTAATGCTTTCCATATTACTTTTTAATCGTATTTTTGCGGCGTGAAGGTACAAGAAAAATATATAAAAAGATGCATCGAATTGGCCAAAAATGGATTGGGAACTACCTACCCAAATCCGCTTGTGGGTTGCGTAATTATATTTGAAAATACTATTATCGGCGAAGGATGGCATAAAAAATCAGGAGCGTCTCACGCTGAAGTAATAGCAATCGAATCTGTTCAAAATAAAGAATTACTTTCCTCTTCAACTCTTTATGTAAGCTTGGAACCATGCAGTCATTTTGGGAAAACCCCACCTTGCGCCGATTTAATTTTGAAATATAAAATTCCAAATGTTGTTATTGGAACCGTTGATCCAAATAGTAAAGTTGCTGGAAAAGGAATCCAAAAACTAAAAGATTCAGGGGTTAATGTTAGTTTCGGAATTCTAGAAAAAGTAGGCAACGAACTCAATAAACGTTTTTTTACATTTCATAGAAAAAATAGACCTTATATTATATTAAAATGGGCCGAAAGTGCTGATGGATTTATCAGTCCGAAAAATAAAACGGAGCAAAAACCAGTTTGGATTTCAAATGAATATTCTCGTCAATTGGTACACAAATGGCGAAGTGAAGAACAGGCAATTCTTGTTGGAACCCAGACAATAATCGACGACAATCCCTCTCTTACCGTTCGCGATTGGGTTGGAAAAAATCCAATTCGTGTTGTAATAGACAAAGAAAATGCTATCGATTTATCTAGTAATGTATTTGATAATCAAGCAAAAACGATTGTCTTTTCAAATAAAGAAGTGACTTCAAATTCAGATAAAATTCAAACTATTAAAATAGATTTTGACACTAATTCTACACAAGAAATAGTGAAAAAATTATACAATAACAACATCCAATCCATCATTATTGAAGGAGGAAGAAAAACCTTACAATCCTTTATAGATACTAATCTTTGGGATGAGGCCAGAGTATTTATTGGAGAAATCAATTTAAAAGAAGGAACAAAAGCTCCTGAGCTAAATAGAAAAATCAATTTAAAAGTGGTACTAAAAAAAGACACATTATTACTATATAGAAACGATGATTGAAACGATAATTTTTGATTTTGGCGATGTATTTATCAACCTTGATAAACAAGCCACTCCATTAGGTTTAAAAAAGTTAGGTTTAGAAAAATGGAGTACCCAAATAGATTCTTTGAATTTTAATTTCGAGAAAGGATTAATCTCAAAAATTGATTTTTTAGATGGTTTAAATAATTTAGTCCCAAATGCAAATCACAAAGAAGTTCTAGATGCTTGGAATGGCGTTTTATTAGATTTTCCAATGTATCGATTAGAATTTTTAGAAAAAATATCTAAAAAATACCAACTCTTTTTATTGAGTAATACCGATTCCATTCACATTAATTATTTTAAAGACAGAAATGGAGACGATTTTTACAATCGGTTTTACAATTGCTTTGAAAAGGTTTATTTCTCTTATGATTTGGGAATGAGAAAACCCGATGTTGAAATTTACAACTTTGTAATCAATGAAAATAAATTAATTCCCGAGAAAACGCTTTTTGTAGATGATAATTTTGACAATATAGAAGGTGCTAAAAAAACAGGATTACAAGTTTGGCATTTGCTGAAAGGCAAAGAAGAAGTAATTGAATTATTTGAAAAGGGAATATTATAATTCATTTTGGAAATAAAAGACACCTATAAAACAATTGAAACTCCAACAGAGGAAATACTATTTAAAGAAAAGAATAGTAAATTTTTTGGGTATGCATTTCCTGTAACTACTACCGAGGAAATTAAGATTTGGATTGACCAATTAAAAAAGCAACATTTTGGAGCAGTTCATTTTTGTTATTCCTATCAAATAGGAACTGAGAAAATTGAATATCGGGCCAATGACGATGGTGAACCTAGCAATAGTGCAGGAATACCCATTTATGGACAGATACAATCTTTTGGTTTAACCAATATATTAATTGTCGTTGTTCGGTATTTTGGAGGTACTAAATTGGGAGTTGGTGGACTCATTACAGCCTATAAAACAAGTGCGCAATTAGTACTCGAAAATGCTTTAATTATAGAGAAAACGATAGATATTCGATTCAAAATTACATTTGATTATAAAAATATAAACAAGGTAATGAGAGTCATAAAAGAAAAACAATTAGACATTCATTCCCAAAAAATGGAAGAAAATTGCGAACTTATAATTGTTACCAGAAGAAAAAATACCGAACGTATATTCGAGATTTTTAATGCTTTATTTGAAATTTCAATATTAAAATTAGATTAGTCTAAACCTGTTGGGTGTAATTCGTAAAATCGTTATTAAATATTTCTTTTTGCCACGAATTCTCGAATATCTAAGAAAAACTGGCGCAAAAATTAGTTCATCTTTGATGATCCCGAATTCACGGAACTATTAAAATAGAAAAGTTAAATCGAAAAATTCGAAAATTCGTGGCAAAATTATTTTTTATTTAATTATAACCAACGGGTTAATCTAACTTTGATAATACGTCTTTAATATAGTCAGGCGGATTGATAGGTTTACCTGTTGATAAGTCCACAAATACTAAAATGAAATGAGCAGTTGTTAACAATTCATTTTTCTCATTATGGATTTCGCAATCAAATTCAACTTTTACTGAAGATTGGCTTTTAAAAGCCGTAGAAATTGTTAATAATTCATCATAACGAGCTGGTTTTTTATAGTTGATATTCATAGAAACTATGGGTAAAGCGATACCACTCTCTTCCATTAATTTATATGAAACCCCTTTGTTTCTTAGCCATTCCACTCTTCCAATTTCAAAATAGGGTATGTAATTTCCATGATAAACTACTCCCATTTGGTCTGTTTCAGAATATCGAACACGAACTTGAATTAGATGTTTTTGCATTTTAAATATTTCAAATTATTAATAAAAATATCGGTCCCTATATACAACAAAAATTTTAAAAAAATTAATCCAAAAAAATTTTTTTTTAACGATTTATTATCACATATTTGTAGTCCGAAAAATAAATATCCCTTATCCTTTATTTTTTGTAACTTAATAAACTATAACTTTTAAACTACATATGAGCAAAACTGCGCAATCAGTCTGGGAAAATTGTCTGTCATTTATAAAAGACAATATTCAAGACCAAGCCTACAAAACTTGGTTTGAACCAATAAAATCAGTAGAACTTACTGACAATGCGCTGTATATTCAAGTTCCTAGTAAATTTTTCTACGAATGGCTTGAAGAACATTATGTAAAGTTATTGAAAGTTGCATTAACTAAAGAACTTGGGGAAAATGCAAAGTTACTTTATAAAATTAAGATGGAGAACACTTATGGTAACAAACAACCGTTTATGGAACAATTGCCAAGTGCTCACAGAAGCCCAATGAAAACTCAAGAGGTTGACGCTCCATTTAAAAACTTAAATCCAGAATTAAAAAATCCATTTGTAATTCCAGGCATAAGAAATCTAAAAATAGAATCTCAACTAAACGCTAATTATAGTTTTGACAATTTCCTTGAAGGGGATTCAAACCGTTTAGCTCGTTCTGCCGGTATGGCTGTAGCTAATAAACCAGGTGGAACTTCATTCAATCCATTGTTAATTTTTGGTGGAGTTGGAATGGGCAAAACGCATTTAGCGCATGCAATTGGGGTTGAGATAAAAGATAAATATCCAGAAAAAACAGTTTTATATATTTCAGCTGAAATATTTACGCAGCAATATATTGATTCTGTAAAGAAAAATAATAGAAACGATTTTATTCATTTCTATCAATTAATTGATGTCCTAATTATTGACGACGTTCAGTTCCTTTCAGGAAAAACCGGAACTCAAGATGTGTTTTTCCACATTTTCAATTACTTACATCAAAATGGAAAACAGGTAATTTTGACATCTGACAAAGCTCCAGTTGACATGCAAGATATTGAACAACGATTACTTTCTCGTTTCAAATGGGGTCTTTCAGCAGAATTGCACCAACCAGATTATGAAACTAGAATTTCAATTTTGAAAAATATTCTATACCGCGACGGAGTTGAAATTCCAGAAGAAATTATTGAATATGTAGCTAGAAATATTAAAACCAATGTTCGCGAACTAGAAGGCGCAATTATTTCTTTGATAGCTCAATCGTCATTTAATAAAAAAGAGTTAACCCTAGATTTAGCAAAACAAGTTGTTGAGAAATTTGTTAAAAATGTTAAGCGTGAGGTATCTATCGATTATATCCAAAAAACAGTTTCCGACTATTTCCAATTGGATTTAGAAACATTACAGTCTAAAACTAGAAAACGTCACGTGGTTCAAGCTAGACAATTGGCTATGTTTTTTGCGAAGAAATTCACCAAAGCTTCTTTAGCGAATATCGGTTCTCAAATTGGAGATCGTGATCACGCTACAGTATTACATGCTTGCAAAACTGTTGATAATCTTGTAGCAACAGACAAGCAGTTTAAAAAATACATGGAAGACATTCACAAGAAATTGTCGTTATAAAATGCCCGTTAAAATTTTAATGGTATGTTTAGGAAACATCTGCAGATCACCAATTGCAGAGGGTCTTTTAGCGTCTAAGCTTCCTAAAGATAATTTTATTGTAGATTCTTGCGGGACTGGAGATTGGCACATAGGGAGCCAACCTGATTACAGATCTATTGCGGTTTGTAAAAAAAATGGTCTAGATATTTCTAATCAAAAATGCCGACAAATTACTTTATCCGATTTTGAAAACTTTGATTATATCTATGTTATGGATAAAAGTAATTATCAAAATGTAATTTCTTTATCCAATAATGAAAAACACCGAAGTAAAGTAAAATTAATTCTCTCAGAAAAATATTTAGACGAAATTAAAGAAGTTCCTGATCCTTATTTTGGGATGGAAAACGGATTTGATATCGTATATGAAATGCTTGATTCAACATGTGAGATTATTGCAACCCAATTAAAATCGCAACATTCCTAAAAATAATCAATACTAAAATGGCTCAATTAGGAAAATTATATCTAATACCAACAACGCTTGGGGAAACAGAAAACCCATTTGATGTACTTCCACAAACCATAAAAAGAAGCATTGAATTATTAGATTATTACATTGTTGAAAACGAAAAAACAGCTAGAAAATTTATAAAAAGTATCTGCCCAGAGAAAGTTCAAGCGGCTTTACATTTAAGCGCATTGAATAAACATACTCCAGATTCTGAGTATAAAAAAATGATTCATGACTGTGTGGAAGGAAAAAATGTGGGACTTATGTCGGAAGCAGGATGTCCTGGCGTTGCCGATCCAGGAGCTGTTATTGTAAAATTGGCTCACGAAAAAGGGATTAAAGTCGTGCCTTTAGTAGGACCCTCCTCCATTTTATTAGCTATGATGGCTTCTGGAATGAACGGACAAAATTTTGCTTTTAACGGATATATTCCAATTGATGCTTCAGAAAAAAAAGAGGCAATTAAAAATCTTGAAAAATTATCGATAAGTAAAAATCAATCGCAAATTTTTATTGAAACCCCATATAGAAACAATAAAATGTTGGAGGATATTCTAAACTCCCTTCATCCTGAAACCTATCTTTGTGTGGCTTCAGATATAACCTTACCAACAGAATATATCAAAACGATGCGAGTTGTAAATTGGAAAAAAACAAAAATTGACTTACACAATCGGCCTACAATTTTCATTATCCATAAAATGTAATTTCAGAATTACATAACTATTTAGATTTACTAAGTTGGATTTGTTTTTTCAACCAAGCAATATAATTAGCTCTATTTACTTCGTGATCGCTTACATTTACTGCAAATTCATGATAACCAAATCGGGTTACACTTGCACAGAAATAAATGTAATTGTGTTTTTCAGGATTTAAAACTGCTTCAATTGCAGTAATATCTGGCATTGCAATTGGCCCTGGAGGCAATCCTCCATAAAAATAAGTGTTGTAAGGCGAATCTATTTTTAAATCATTTGAGAAAACTCTCTTAATAACCATGTCAAAATTTCCTAATTTCTTTTTCTTAGCATATATTACGGTTGGATCCGCTTGAAGCATGATTCCAAGCCTTAATCTGTTCAAATAAACTCCGGCAACTCTTGGTCGTTCGTCTTTTTTAACGGTTTCTTTATGGACAATTGAGGCTAAAGTCATGACTTGAACCGGGGTTAAACCCAAATTTTGAGCTTGTGAAGTTCTTTCGGAATTCCAAAATTTGTGGTATTCTTTAACCATTTTATCACAAAACTTATCCGCTTTGGTATTCCAATAAAACTCATACGTATTTGGAATACAAATGCTTAAAACATTTTCTTCTGTAAATCCATTTTCTTTTAAAAAGGTAGAATCTTTAAAAATTTTTATCAATGAAACACTGTCAGCTTCGATTTGAGAACTTACTCTTCCAACCACATTTTCAATGCGTTCTTGATTATTAAAAGCTAGTTTTACAGGAATATTATTACGTAACGCCGTAATTAATTCGAAATTGTTCATTCCTTTTTTAAATAAGAATCGACCTGATTTTACATTTTGAATATAGGATCTTTTGGATGCCACCATTTCAAACTTATCCATATTATCTAGATATGGAGCAATAATTTTTTTAACATCTTCGTAATTTGAATCGGTAGGAATGTGAACGTAAAGCTCATTTTCGGAGAATTTAGTGTTTTTTGAAAATATATCGCCATACAATTTAATACCGTAAATTAATAATGCGGCGATCAAAACAACTGAAACTAGTGTGATTATTTTTTTAATGCTCAAAATATATATTTTAAAATTGATTATTTATTAATTGGTAGAGGGATTCGTCTTTATATTTTCCATTTACTAAATTCCATTCCTTTTTTATTCCAATATTTATAAAT
>CAIJFC010000029.1 GCA_903819815.1 uncultured Bacteroidota bacterium | reverse complement strand
TGGATATTTAGAAAAAATAGCTTGACCCGTTTTTATCTTCTCGCCTTTCATAAAAACATATTGATACGGATATATTTTTAAATCTAACTTAGCAGCAGTAGAAAACTCTTGAATACAAAGTATGTCCGGATTTTGGTCATTAATAAAATTCCGGATTTCTGAAGGAACATTGTCGTCGTTCAACCATTTGAAAAGATTAAACAAGCGAACGTTGTAACTCATCACCACAAAATCTTTGTCTGATTTAGGTAAGTCGGTTGAAGCAAATTTGTAGAATTTATTAATAAAGGTTATTCCTAATAATAATACAATTGCAGGCAAAAGAATTTGTCTTTTAACTTGAATGCCCCAATAAACAAAGAACAGTCCATTTAGAATTAAAAATAAAGGGAGTATTAATGTTAGCGCAGATAAAATCGGGAATAACTTCGGTGCTAGGAAGGGTAAAACATAAGCAACGAACGTCAATACAGCCAAAACTATATTAACAACAAATATTACTTTATTTATCCAAGAAAGCTTTTTCATTAAATTAAATCCTATTGTTTACCTGCTTTAAACAGAAATTCTTTTTCTTCTGATGACAAACTATCATAACCAGATTGACTGATTTTATCTAATATTTCATCGATTTGTTGCTGAACTTTATCTTTTGTAACAATTTTAGAAACTCTTTTTTCAGCCGGAGCTTTATAGGTTCTGTGTACTTTTTTAAATGGTTTTGATTTTCTGCTTCCAAATATAGATGAAAAAGCATCTATTATTAAAGTGAACCAATTACAAATATCGGTACCATTTTTTAATAATCGAATGTAAATATAACCAAAAAAAGCTCCGCCTATATGTGCCAAATGTCCTCCCGTATTTTCCATTGGTAATTGAAACAAATCTATAACTATCAAAATCAAAGCAATGTGCCATAATTTTACATTACCAAAAAGTAATAAACGAATATTCATTAAAGGAGAATAAGTTACTGTTGCAAATAAAATTGCCATAACAGAAGCAGAAGCCCCAACCAACGCGGTATTGACATTTGCCAAAGCAGGAAAAAACATATAACTAAGTAAAAAAACAAGGCCCGCAAAGAGAGAACCAACAAAATACAAACTCAATAATTGCTTTTGGTTGAAAAAAATCAGAAATAATCTAACAGCAAAATTCAACATGATTAAATTGAACAGTATATGTAAAATAGAAGAATGACAAAATGCATAGGTAAATATCGACCATGGTTTTAGAAGTAAATCATTAGGATTAGATGACAAACTCACATAACTTAGGTAGTTAATATTAATTTTAAACAATGGTAGTATTCCGAATAGAACACTTGGAATAGCAAAAAAAGCGATGTTCCAAAATATCAATTTTGTTAGTACATCCCCTATTTTAAATTGCAATTTTAAATCCTCAATGATACTCATTTAATAAAGTATTAATTCCAACGATTGGCATTAAATTGATTTTTTTTCCAATACCAAACCATTAAAAATCCAAATAAAGCACCCCCAACGTGAGCAAAGTGTGCTATTCCACCTCCAAATACTGAAAATCCTGTAACCCCTGAAAACAAGTCTAAACTCACAATTACAGGAACAAAATATTTGGCTTTTATTGGAATTGGAATAAACATTAAAGCCAATTCAGCATTTGGAAACATAAAAGCAAAAGCAACTAATAATCCATAAACTGCACCAGAGGCACCAACAGCGGGAGTTACAAAAGCAGAGGTAAAACTTTCAAAATTTGATTTCGAAAGTAGTTCAGTCCAACTTGAATCGTATTTACCTTCCCTCATTATATTTAGTATTTCCTCTTTAGGAATTCCATTGGCAACCAACGTATTCAATCCCTCATGGAAAAAAAAATAATTTGAAATTATATGAATTAAAGCAGCACCAAGACCACAAGAAATATAGAAAAATAAAAATTTCTTGGCACCCCACATTTGCTCTAAAGCAGAACCAAATGAAAATAAAGCAAACATATTAAAGAAAATATGCATTACATTTCCATGCATGAACATGTGTGTTATTGGCTGCCAATAATTAAAATCTGGGTTTTCAGGATAATACAAAGACAAGTATTTATAGGCAACATCTCCTAGAAATTGGGTTCCTATAAAAAACAGTATATTAATGATAATTAATTGCTTAACTACCTCTGTTACATTTCTCATAATGTGAATTTTTTATCAATATCTTCCACCCGCATCGTAATGAATGTTGGTTTTTGAAATGGCGAAACATTAGGGTCTTTACAAGCAAAAAGCCCATTTACAAGATTTTCTTGTTCTTTTTCTGTGAGATAAGCTCCCGTTTTAACTGCTAAACTCTTAGCCATAGATTTCGCAATACTATCATTTTGACTAAAACTAGAATCGGGAATTCCATCGCTTAAATCACTCAATAATTGCTCTAAAACGCTTGAAACTTCACTTTCAGTAACATTTACAGGCAAACCCGTAATTACCAGATGATCTTCATTGCTAGCGTCAAAAACGAATCCAGTATTAACTAATGAAAGTTGCAATTCTAAAATTAATTTCATCTCACTTTTAGAGAAAAATAAATTTAGTGGAAATAATAATTGTTGGCTCGAAGCTTGATGAACCGTCATATTGGTAAGAAATTGCTCGTACAAAACCCTTTGATGTGCCCGATTCTGATCAATAATTACCATCCCAGATTTTATAGGGTTTACAATGTATTTTTTATGAATTTGGTACATCTTATTCGACGCTTGTTCAATTTCATTTTCATTAAATAGTGATCCCGTAACCTCATCACTTTCAAATTCAACATTGTTAATTTCTTCCGCATCGTGCTTTAAACCAACATACAAACTTTCCCAATTTGCAGTGTTTTCCGTTTTTCTAGAGGACGAAAAATGCTTGTTGGGTGTAGCATCTGAAAATGGATTGAAATTACCGTCAATTTGAATTGTAGGTGTTGCTGCCTCTTGGTCTTTATAGTTATAAGGCGTATCCAAATTTGAATCTCTATCAAAATCTAAAACTGGAGCAACATTAAATTGACCCAAACTGTGTTTAATAGACGACCTTAATATGGCATAAAGCGCATGTTCGTCATCAAATTTAATCTCCGTTTTTGTAGGATGAATGTTGATATCAATGGTGTTCGGAGGAACATTTAGATATAAGTAATAACTCGGCTGGTTGCTGTCTTTAAGCAAACCTTCGTAAGCTGCCATAACTGCGTGATGCAAATAACCGCTTTTAATGAAGCGATCGTTAACGAAGAAAAATTGTTCACCCCTATTTTTTTTGGCAAATTCTGGCTTACTAGCAAAACCCTGAATGGTAACAATTTCGGTTTCTTCGTTGACCGGAACGAGTTTTTCGTTGGTTTTTCCAGAGAAAATATTTACAATTCGTTGTCTAGAATTCGATTGTGGCAAATTGAACAATTCGCTTCCATTATGAAAATAAGTAAAATGAATATTTGGATGTGCCAATGCCACTCTTTGAAATTCATCAACAATATGTCGGTGTTCAACCGTTTCTGATTTTAAGAAATTACGACGAGCCGGAATATTAAAAAATAAATTTTTAACAGAAAATGAAGTTCCTTTGGGCAAAACAGCCACATCTTGGGAAATAAATTTACTTCCTTCAATTACAATATGAGTTCCTAATTCTTCTTGCTCCTGCTTGGTTTTCATTTCTACGTGAGCAATCGCAGCAATAGAAGCAAGGGCCTCACCACGAAATCCTTTGGTGTGTAATGAAAATAAATCTTCGGCTTGGCGAATTTTGGAAGTGGCATGTCGTTCAAAACACAAACGAGCATCGGTAACACTCATTCCTTGTCCATTATCTATAACTTGAACAAGCGATTTTCCAGCGTCTTTAATGATTAATTTTATGTCGGTTGCTTTTGCATCAACAGCATTTTCAAGCAATTCTTTGACTACCGAAGCGGGTCTTTGAACAACTTCACCAGCCGCAATTTGATTGGCAACGTGATCTGGAAGCAATTGAATTATACTCGACATTTAAATAAATTGTAATTTAGGGTTATTCGTCAATGCACAAATTTAACTAATTTCTGTTGGCTTTCATACCAAAATTATAAAAATAAAACCTCTGAAATTTAGAGGTTTTGTTAAATTGTAATTTTAAAAGTTAATTTATTATTTGAAGTTGGCTTGACTTCTTAAATCGGCCATTTTTAATGCAGCTATTGCGGCTTCAGTTCCTTTATTTCCATGAATTCCGCCACTTCTATCGATGGATTGTTGCTCGTTATTGTCCGTCAACAAACAAAAAATTACTGGAACATCATATTTAATATTTAGATCTTTAACTCCTTGGGTAACGCCTTCGCAAACAAATTCAAAATGCATTGTTTCTCCTTTAATTACACAGCCAATTACAATGATAGCATCTAATTTTTGAGTTTCTATCATTTTTTTAGCACCGTAAACCAATTCGAAACTTCCTGGCACATCCCAACGAACGATGTTTTCAGGAAGTGCGTCGCAGTCTAACAATGCAGCTTCGGCACCAGAAAACAACCCTTCAGTTATTACTGGATTCCATTCAGAAACAACAATCCCAAACCGAAAATTTTTCGCGCTTGGGATTGTATTCTTATCGTAATTTGATAAATTTTTATTAGCTGTAGCCATCTAATTTAGATTTTAGAATCCGAATTCTGAAATCAGAAATCTAAAATTCTTATTGAGATAAACCAATTAAAGCATCAATATTAGCAGCTTCTGGAGTTGCTTCGTATTTTTCTTTAATTTCAGTAAAATATTTGAACGCATCCGCTTTATTGTTTAATCCTAAAGCTGTTTGACCTGCTTTTAAAAGAAACCGAGGAGAAGTAAATTCGTTTTTATTATTTTCAGCTGCTTTAATATAAAATTCTAAAGCTTCTTTTGGTTGGTTTTTTTGAGCATGAGCATCTCCAATTGCACCAATCGCTAAAGTGCTTAATACCATATCTTCCGATTTAAATTTTTCCAAATAAGAAATAGCTTGATCGTATTTACCAGTGTTTAAGTACGCCATCCCAGCGTAATAATTTGCTAAATTACCTGCATCAGTTCCTTCATATTTAGAAGCAATATCGATAAATCCAAATTTACCTTCAGAACCTTTAAGTGCTAAATTATATAATGAATCGCTTTTAGTCCCTTCTGTTGCTTTTTGGAAATTTTGTTG
>CAIJFC010000028.1 GCA_903819815.1 uncultured Bacteroidota bacterium | reverse complement strand
CATCATGACCTTGATTGTAGGATGTTAACCAAAGTTGTCTTGCAATCTTGTCCATAGGATCCGCTGAGATGCCACTGGTTACAATACCAAACAAGTCTCTATCTCCTATACTAGAAGTCCCCCATTTAACACCATCCCTTGCTTTATATACTGCTACCCCAGAAGAAACTCCATATTGTTGAAATGAAGCGTCTATCCCTGCATAGTAATACTGCTCTGCTGTTCTACTCCCGCCCCAACCTTTTAATTTAGCTTCGGCTAGCATGAAATTGAGCTCGGCGTAAGTTGCAATATAAAATTTCATGTCTTGTGCCATAAATAATAACCTACTCGGCTTACTATATCGGTTGTTTGCTATACCGTTCAAAATGTTATTACTAGGATTTAAATTCCAGTCTGAAAGAGATACTGTACCTCCAATAGGCCTTCCAAAATAAGGAAGCTTATATTGAACAATAACCCTTTGTCGTGGATTGTCTAATATAGTAGATCCAGACTTAAATAGCGTATCATTGATGGTAATGGGATTAGTTGATGGTTCAGCTACAACTTTTAATCTTGGATCATAGTATGTTTTCATATTCAATATGTAGTGAAAATTCACAAATGGAACTACATCCTCCTGTGCTGGAACATTGACATATCTTTTATAATTAAACGACCAATTCTCTAAAATAGTTTCCCATTTCATGGCAATGTTCTCTGTATTGGAAGAAATTAGTCCCGCTTCATTGGCCATAACTTGAACGCCGTGATATTGTGCTAATGTTGGAAAACCTTCCGATATTCGCAATGAAATTTTTAAACGCAAAGTGTTTGCAAATTTTTTCCACATCAGATTGTTACCATTAAATACGGGATCGGTAGTTAATTTATCCCCCGTTACAGTAATACCTTCACCCGCAGCTTTTAACATGTCTAATATTGCAATATAAATAGCTTCCTCGCTCGTGTAAGTTGAAGTAGTATTTGATCCTAAAGCATCTACATAAGGAACTGGACCAAAAGTAGAAACTAGAACAGAATACACATAACTTTTCCAAATTTTAGCAATGTGTACCCGGTTTGCATATCTTGGATCATTAGAATAATTATCAATTATTTCTTGAGTATTCTTAAGTATATTTACATAAAAACGTCTCCAATATTGATCTACACCATTGTCTGTATAAAAAAACGTGGGGAATTGACCTCCTTTTCCTCCATAGTAACTGGCATAATTATTATACATTTGATCATTCATCTCACCACCTACAAGATCTACAGTGCTCTTTACAGCACCCGCTAGCAAGGCTTCAGGTGTTGCAACATTAAAATTATTTGGATTTTCATTCATGTCTTCAAAACCATCAGTACACGAAAACATAGCGATTGCTAAAAAAGCTACAAAAAACACTTTACTTATATATTTATTTTTTTTCATTTTGTATTAATTAAAATCCTAGGTTAATATTTATTCCGAGGGTTCGTGTTGGCAAAAATGAACCATATTCAATTCCTTGACCATTCCCTGAAGTTGTTCCTGCTTCTGGATCTATCCCTTGAGGTGTATTTCTATAAATAGTCCATAAATCTCGACCTACTATAGAAAATTTAGCTCTTTTAAAAGGCATGTGCTTTAAAAATTTATTGGGTAAAGTATAGCCTATTGTTACTTCTCGTAATTTAACATAAGAAGCGTCATAAATAAATCGCTGCTGATCTTGCAATCCATCAAAGCCATATTCTTGGGGACTTATCCATGCTCTAGAGTATACTATGTTTCCATTTGCATCACGTAGCGCCACTAAATTACCGTTTGTATCCCTGGTTGAAATCGCTGCTCCGGCATACTGTCTGCCTTTAATTCGCATCCAATCCGCATAAACATTTCCGTAAAGTCCATATCCGCTTTGTTCATCGAGGGTCTCACCCATAATAACGCTTGAAAATAAAAATTCGTCTCTACCGGCATAAGTGTCTGCATGAGCTCCTTGATTAACAGTCTTTAGCATTGTACCAGAATACATATCACCTCCGATTTTGGCATCTAAAAGTACATTTATAGCAAAACCTTTATAACTAAACGAATTTTTCAAACTCCCTATCCAATCAGGTTGTGCATTCCCTAGCACTCCATTTGGCGTCCATTCCACCTTACCATTTGGTTTTACTAATGGAATGCCTGTTTCTGGATCTCTTGCTTGAATATTGCCTCTTAATACTCCTAATGGCTGCCCTACTTCGGCAAAAACGTTCACATTAAACCATGTTCTTAATGACAGCCGATCTACTCCATCAATTAATGAAACGACTAAAGATTCACTTTTGGACCAATTCAAATCGACAGCCCATTTAAAAGAATTATCTATTATTTTTCCGGAAAGTACAACCTCCATGCCTTTATTCCGTATTTCACCTGCATTGAAAAATTGACTTGAAAAACCGCTTGTTGATGAAGTCTGAGCGGCAATAATTTGATTAATTGTAGAGGATTCATAATAGGTTGCGCTCAAGGAAACTCTATTTTTAAAAAGGCGTGTTTCGATACCAAATTCATTGGAAGAAGTTAATTCAGGCTTAAGATTTGAATTGTTTCTTGTTGTCTGTAATGCTAACCATGCTGAACTATTGTAGAGTCCCCCATATTGATAGTTTGTTATCGTATTATAGGGTTTGGTATCATTTCCAACTTGTGCATACGAAGCCCTTATTTTTCCATAAGTCAAGATATCATTTTTTGGTATTAATTCTGAAAAAATAAAGCTTCCGCCTATAGAAGGATAAAAATAGGAGTTATTATTGCTAGGTAAAGTGGAAGACCAATCGTTTCTAGCCGTTACATCCATAAAATAGGTGTTTTTGTAGCCCAGGGAAAGCGAACTAAATGCTGAATTTACCCTTTTTCTAGCATCTATTTCTACTACTTCTGGTATACCATTAGAATTTGCCAAACTAATTACATCACGAACTAACAAACTGTTTATTCTTATTTGTCTTTGAGAAGAGGACAAATCAAACCTATTGGCCCCTAACAAGGCAACAATAGAAAAATCTTTAATTTTCTTATTATAATTTAAAATTGCTTCATAATTCCAGTTTTGGGTTTGGTTGTTAAATGTTCTATAAAAACCATCCGGATCATAAGCAGCTCCCATATTATTAAACTCTTCGCCCTCTACAAGATTTACGGCGCCATTAACTTTTGATTTAAGACTAAGTTCCTTTGTAATATCCCATTTTAAAGTAACATTTCCAATTAAATTATTTGCCTCATCTTGATTACTATTTTCATATAAGTTCCAATAGGGGTTTTTAAAAGGACCATTTCCTGGAGAGGCATATGCCACATTATTATCCGTTAAATAAGGAAGTAAATTATCACTACCCATATCCGGCAACATGTACATATAATTATTTGCGGGATTCCGTTCGCTTCCATTTTGGTACATCCGGTTTTTTACTATATTATTGGTGTATAACACACTCATTTCAGTTGAAAGCTTATTTGAAATTTTTTGAGATCCTCTATAGGTTAAGTTGTTTCTATTCTGTACTTCCATATTTTCCATAACATGGTCTCCAGAAGTATTGGCAAAAGAGAGTCTGAAAGAACCTTGATCTCCGCCTTTATCAATGGCAATACTATTGGTTTTTACAAATCCTATTTGATATAACTCTTTAATATTATTAGGTTTTGGAAGATATTTTGACGGTGTTCCAGTATAGTCCAAAATATCTTGTCCTAACATTAGAGCTCCATAAGCCCTAGTGTTAGTAATCCCTGCTACACTAGGTAAGCCGCTGACTGGATCAATACCGGCAGCACTAGTTACTAATCTACCACCACTACCTGAACCATAAACATATTGGTAATATGGATATTCTCTATTACTCGTAAATGATGAATTTGAATTGATGGATACACCTAAACTACTATTGGTTTTACCCTTTTTGGTTGTTATCAAAACAACACCATTTGACGCTCTCGAACCGTATAGCGCAGCGGCATTTGGTCCTTTTAAGATTTCAATGTTCTCTATATCGTCTGGATTAATATGAGATAATGGGCTACCATAGTCAATGTCAGATACAGCGGTATTACTACCACCACCATTCCAAACGGAAACGGAACCATCGCCCTGACCACTATCAAGAGAAATGCCATCAATCACATACAAAGGCTGATTATCTCCTGTTACTGATGTAATTCCTCTAATCACTACCCTATTTGATCCTGTAGGAGTGCCTGATTTTACAATTTGAACCCCCGCCGCTTTTCCCGATAGCGCATTTATAAAATTGGTAGACCTAGCTTCTGTCATATCTTGGGTATCGATAGTTTGGGTAGCGTAGGATAACGATTTTTTTTCTCGTTTAATACCTAAAGCGGTAACAACCACTTCATCGAGCTGTTCTTCCTTTTCTAACAAGGAAACATTAATGGTATTGGTTTGATTATTAAAAATCATATTTTTAGAGGTATATCCAAGATAACTAAACACCAAAACTCCATTTTTAATTTTTCCGGCTGCTATTGAATAGGTTCCGTCTAAATCTGTTGTTGTTGCATTATTTGAATCCTTAAGCATAACTGTTACACCTGGTATGCCTAAACCAAAATTATCAACCACTTTCCCTTTGATAATTTTATCCTGGGAATAAATTAGAAGTGGAAACAAGAATAAGAACAAACACCATTTAATTTTTACCATAATACTTATTTTTTTAACATAGTAATATTTCAATACCCTTTAAAACATCAATTGTATGTTAATAATTACAAGACAGGGTTTAATACACAAAATCCTGTACTTGCAAATTACTTAATAGTGCCTAATTAATTTATTACCAACTTTTTAGCAAAAGATTTATTTTCTGAACCTTTAATAACTAAAATATAAACTCCAGTTTGTAAAGCACTCGCATTGATGTTTTCTTCTTTACTCGCGTTTGTAAGCGAGATTACTTTGCTTCCCATTAAATTATATATTTCTAACGAAGTCGAATCATCATTGGAACGCAGTACTCTTATGTTTTTTGTTTGAGAATTGTAAGAAACAGAAAAATTAGCAGCAAATTCATTGTCTTTTACCGATAAAGTTAAACCCGATTGCCATGCGCCTGCATCGACACCAGCAGCTACAAAACCTATAGGTGAATTTTCACCAGCAACAGTTGGAGCAATATAGGTAACTTTACCAAGTGCATCATTATAGGTCAAATTGGAAGAGGTTAAATTAGCAGCTACATCAAACGGAGCAGCAGATGTATTTTTTTTCACAATAGAACCACCTGTTACATTATCTATGTTAGCACTTATCCATTGCCCTATAGATTTAGAGAAAGTTTGTATACCAGATGGCGCAGCACCCCAGTCTGATGGACCACCTAGGACAGGGGGGGTAACAGTTGTATTTGTCACTTTATTATTATAAAATAAAGAATTATTTATGGTCGTATTCCCATCATTTGATCTTATTACACCATAATCTTGATTGGGATGTCCTATACTATTTTCAAAAAATGTGCACTGATTCACAGCAAAAGTAGTAGCAGCACCAGCAACTAACAAAGCACCACCACCTAATGATTGAGTTGTACCTGTTGTACTATTTTTATAAAAAGTACACCTAGTCATGGTGACATTAGAATTATTATAGATAGCAATAGCACCCCCATTTTGTAGGGCTTGATTTTCTTTAAAAAGGCAATCCGTAATAGTTACAGTAGAATTAGTAATATTAAGTGCACCACCACCTACAGTAACGGCTGATGTCAAGGAATTACCTACAAACCTACAATTTTCAAAATTTATAGTAACACCAGTCTGATTGCTAAAAAATATAGCTCCGCCTGCTGCAATACTAGATATCTGCCCAGAAAAAGTGATGTTTTTAAAAGTTACGTTTTGACCAACAGAAGGACCGTTGATTGTAAACATTCTTCCAACACCAGTTACACCATTTAAAGTTGATCCTCCTGTATCACCTTCTATAGTGTATGCGAAAGTTTTAGCTAAAGTTTGAGATCCAGGAGTAATTGTTCCCACAACCCTTAAAACATCGCCTGGTGAATCTATTTGAACTAAAGCATCAGTCATGTTGCCAAAAGCATTACCTTGACTTGTACCATCTCCTGTTCCACCTGCAATAACCCAAACTGTTTGTTGAGAATACAAACTACTTACTAAAAATAAAGTAAGGAATAAAGTAAAAATTGTAATTTTTTTCATAAACGATAATTTTTTTGTTAGTTAAATTAATTTGAAAGTTTTTTACAAATAAAACGAGTAAACATTAATTTTTGATTAATTTTTGATTAATTACGAACTATTTTATTAAAAAAAAGTAAATCTATAAAAAAATAGACTATTTTTTTTTATATCCGTACTTCTATTTAAAAAAAGGGATACCTATAAATCATTACGTATTCAATTTATTTTTAAAGGACAACGCCTAAAAAAACTATGACTACCCAAAAAATAGGGAAGGGTAAAAGTATAATCTTAATAAACAACTCTAATTTCTGATGGGAATTTCTTGTTGCAAGGGAATTTCTTTTCGTAACATTTTTGCTCCTTGTCCCGTCAGCCATAAATAATGATCAGAAGGTAGTCCACCATTATTTACAAAATATGATTTATCGCTATTTGGAGGTGTGTTCGAAACTTTAAATATGGCAGTACCTTCATCAATTTCATCAAACATAGCAACATAAATCATATAGGCTCCAGCCTCAATAGAAGCCGTCATTTGATCCCAATAAAATTTACCCCCTAATCTTGGGATAGCATCATAAGCGGTATATCTGGCTAGTTCTGGTCTTGCTAGAGTTAAATTTCGCCAACTAAACCCTGGGTAAATTACTGGGACATAATCAACGCGTTGCTCTTTTGTCCATTTAATATCTTGTATGATATGGTCCCTTAAATGGGCTTTAATGTTGTGAACCAATGGGGTAAATCGTTGCACCATCCAAGGCATAACAATATCTACAGAGGCAATGATCTCATGCAAATAAGGATCCGGCAAACAATCTTTATTTAATTCTCTAAAATAAGTGGGAACACCTAATAAAACTGAGCATCCTCCATAAACAGGATCGTTTTTAAGAAAATCTATTAAAACATTAATCCCTATTTTTCTTGTGTCATAAGGACGATCGGGAAATCCTACCCCCCAAATGGCTACTAAAGGTTTGCCATTATGAAAAAGATAATTTTGATTTTTTCCTTGATCAGTGATTTTAAGTTGATCTACTAGCATCTTCCAGTCTTCAATTATGGCGGAACAATCTTCTCCTTTTGGTTTTAAACCCGATAAATCATACATTACGGCAATAGCCCTATTATTTTCATTTGCGGCTTGCAAAGCATTTTTTAAAATAATATCCTGGGGTTTATTAATTTCATTATTAACTCTTGCAACCCCAAAAAAACGTTGCATAAAAACCCCATCGATACCATATTCCTTCATCCATTTAAAATGCAAATCCGTAGTGCTTTTGTCGTAAGAACTAAAAACAGTGGCATTTTCGCCATTAGGATAGGTAAATGACGTAGTATATGTTGTTTTATATTCGGAAACATCTGGCCAAACGTCAATAGAAACATTTTGAAAATCAAATTTCCCCTCTTTACCATAATGCACCCAGCCTTTTCCTGAACCATCCTCTGGGGTACGAAACCAGCCTTGATATCCAGCAATAACTAGCCCTTTATAGGAAGGATAATTGCTAGACAATCCATGTTTTGATTGCGAATAACCCCAATAAAATAGGAAGAAAAGAAAAAAAGAAAAATTAAAATGTTTCATTGTCTAAGTGTATTTAGTTAATAGCAGTCGTTATTTTTTAAATTTATTTTATAATTACTTTTTTCACAAATACACGATTATTAATATTTATTCTTACTAAATAAACTCCCTTACTCAATGACTCAACAAGGACTTTTATCGTATGACTTCCTGAATCTAATTTTTTCTTGTCACTATTTTGCAAAACAAGTTGCCCCATATAATTAATTGTAGAAATCCCAACATCAGATGGCTCAGGTAAAGAAAAATTAATGTATATTTCTGAATCTGCAGGATTTGGGTAGATTGTAAGGCTATTTTGCTG